>NZ_JAHHPO010000559.1 GCF_024606365.1 Endozoicomonas sp. ONNA2 | reverse complement strand
AAAAGCACAAGTGGTTCCAGCTTTTCGGGAAGCGGGCGGCGGGTAGCGTCTGTAGCAATGTCGAAATTATTTCAGGACAGCTCCTAAGCAGTGACAATACCGGCAAATCAGGTCTGATCTTTTGAGTAGGTTCGGTTTCCACCACATTTACTATGGGTTCCTCATCAGGATAAACTCGTGGTCATTGATCACAATATGGCATTTGACCCGGAGTTTGAAACAGCGTCTTTTTTCCAGCACCATATATTTGGTGCAGCAAAAGAGCGTGTTTTTTCGGATCTTGCTTCTATTGCCGAATACCAAGTGAGAATGCAGGCCGCTTTGGCCGACTTTCAACAATGGGCAGACACTGCCCAAAATGAATGGCCCTGGCTTGATCTTGAGGAAACCCGTGAGTTTGAGCTAGACTCTGACTCCCTGTTTGCCATATTGAACGAATACACTTCCAACCAATTCTGGAGCATGACATGACGAAATACGCTTGCCGTTATGCCATTGTGCAATTCATGCCGTATCCGGAAACCGGCGAATTTGCCAATGTGGGTGTGGTTGCCGTACTTCCCCGGCAAAATCGATTTGTGTTCAAGCTGGAATTGGCTAAATACGGCCGTTTGACCAAGTTTTTCAGACACCTTGATCACAAAGTGTTCCTTCAGGCTATAAAGCACCTGAACGAGGAGCTGCGTTATCTGGAAACAGCAGTAAATAATCAGGAAATCGAAGCCTTGCAGGCGTTTGAGCTAATGGTTCGACCACTTGAAGCCATAGTGCGTTTCAGTAAGGAACGGGTCAAAATGACGGAAAAGCCACAGGCTATTGCCGCCGAGCTGTTCGATCGCTTTGTGCTCCATGACTTTGCCCAGAAAAAGAACTATGAGCAGGAACTGCAAAGCCGGGTTGGTCAGTTGGTACGCCAACTGAATCTTCGTCATCAGTTCAAGAAGGAGAAGATTGGTACGTTGTATCCGGTAAACATGCCTCTGGTTCAGAATACCGAGGAAGGGCGGATAAGAGCCATTCAACCTTTGCATTTTGACCGTGAAGAGCCTGAAAAAATAATAGAGCACGGTTATTTATGGATTGGTAAACTGGGAACCCTGCAAGAACTCAAAGAGCTGCCTGGTGATATTCTTATCCCGGTGGAAAAGCCGACTCATAAAGGTGATGCTCAAAAAGCCTGGACGATGATTCGTAATCGACTAAAAGACTTCGGTGACATCACCAGTGCCAGTAACGATAAACAGATCGAGAAGTTTGCCAAAAACTGATCTTTTCTCAGGTCAGCTGTTATACATTTATCTCATACTGCGCCAAATCAGGCGCAGTGCCCTTTGTCTCCCCATCCTGAATAAATACCAGCTGTTTAACCGCCTGACCGGCGTGGGAGTGAAATTGACCCTGCTCCAGTCGTTTACTCCAGATGCAGTAACCGCTACG
>NZ_JAHHPO010000558.1 GCF_024606365.1 Endozoicomonas sp. ONNA2 | reverse complement strand
AGCTTTTCTTTTCCTTTGTGCTCTTTGTGTGCTTCGTGGTTCAAAGCTTTTGCTTTTGGAATTGATAGGAGCTGGAGTAATACAATAAGTACAACAGGCTGACACTTGAGATACAAGACAGGTGTCGGGAGATTTCCAAGTTGTCACACTCTGAAATGCTCGTCTGGAATGAGCACTCAAACCAACTACCACAAGCAGCTGACACAAGACAAACGATATCAGTTTCAGAACGGCGCCCCGTCTTGGTGACTGGAAAGGTGATACTGTTTATAGGCACGGTGCATATCTTGTCACCCTTGTTCATCGCAAAAGCCGTCTCACGTTGATTGGCAAGGTTGACAACAAGAATTCTGAAATAGTGGCCAATAAGATGATTGAACTGCCCAGACGCGCACGAGGTTCAAAAACAATTACGCTCGATAACGGCGCTGAATTTGCCATGCATTCTCTTGTGTCAAAGGCTGTTAAAGCAGATATCTACTACGCGAAGCCCTACGCCAGTTATCAGAGAGGAACCAATGAAAACACTAATATAATACGTCGCCATTGGCCAAAAAAAACGGCGTTTGGACAGTTCTCTGAAGTGGAAATGAGGCTATGCAGTTTCAAATAAACAGCATGCCCCGCAAGGTACTTGATGGTCTAAGGCCAGTTGAGGGCTACACTGGAAGGTGTGTTATACGTATTTCTTTATTTTTGACCCATTCGCCATCCGGCAAATTCATTGATTTGCTCTTGGATAACTTCTTTGAATTGATCTGTCTTTTTAATACTCTGAATAAGCTCCTCTTTTATTTCCTTTATATTATCCAAGTTGTGCGAAATATCACTTATTTTGTTTTGTTTTTCTTGTTTAGATTCATCGAGCTTTTTAAGTAATTTTTTATTTTCTTTGCTATAAGGTTCAGTTAGCTCCGTGAATAACTTATTCATGTGGCCTACAGTGACACAGGGCGACAGAATCGGTCGAACGATCATCCCGATAATAGGATATTTAGCTA
>NZ_JAHHPO010000557.1 GCF_024606365.1 Endozoicomonas sp. ONNA2 | reverse complement strand
CTGCATAAGCGGCGGCGCGTCTAGCGCCGTCCGCTGGATGCTCTTGTTAGCTGCGTTCTGGTTGATGGAATTCGAGGATATTGCCATCTGGATCTCTTATAAAGAAAAACTGAGCACCGTGGTATTCAACTTCATCAGTTATGGGAAAACCTAACTCTTCAATGTAACTTTTAGCCGAATCATAGTCTGTGATTTCAAGTGCAATATGCGTATAGCCTGGATATTTCACATCATTTTCCATCAGTACATTTTTCTTTGGTGCATCTCCGGAGGCATTGAGAATCAAGTTAATGTTTATTCCTGATGGGTGCTCTACTATAGCTACTGGCTCCGGACCAACTGGCCCAACAATAAATTTAAAACCCAGTTTTCCGTAAAATTCACGAGAGACATCCAAATTTCTAACTCTCAACCCTACATGATTAATTCTTGTTATTTCTTTCATGATTATCTCCCGATGCTGATTTTTGATGAGTAGCTAACGCCTGCATAAGCGGCGGTGCGCCTAGCACCGTCCGCTGGATGCTCTTGTTAGGCGCTTTTATACGTAAAGGTCTAGCTTTCTCTTTTGGAATGATTTTACAACCTGGTTGTGCCACTCTTTGATAGTACGTGTGGTTGCAACATCATTTACACATCGTTCTAGCGTTCCTCTTGGTTGATGAAGTGTTTTATTTTCAATGGCCCAGTCAAGAACTCTAATTGGCCTTCTATTTTCAATCCAGCAAGTTTCTGATTTGTCGTCTTTTACTTCGTACCAACCACCGATAACTTGAACTAAGGCTATCAGCTTTTTTCCTGTTTTTATTGCAACAATATCATTAACATTCATTTTATTGCGAAAGTCAGAAATTTTGTCTTCTCCATCTTTCCAATTGCCAAGACCAATTATTTTTTTATGCTCAAGAATAGAATGAATGTGATCTTCTGCATATGACGGATCATTTGGGTGAATTTGCATATGCCAGTAATTTACAGACTTCATGATAATTTTACTTTGGTTGTTGATGAAATGATGAACTTTAGCACCTAACGCCTGCGTGTGCGGCTTGTCCGCGCGACGCTCTTGTTATGTTCTTTTAGTTTTCAAGAAGAGATTTTATCATCCCAAGCTGTTCTTCTTGTGTGAAGACTCCCTGCTTCAAGGCTTGTTTGAAAAGTGGTACCCAATTGATAGCATCAATGTCTGCTGGACGGGTTGATTGTCTGTTACTTTTCCACCAAGCCAACCTGATTTCTTCATTACCACCTTTTGTAAAAATGCGCTCAAGACAAACTGAGTTATTTGCTTCTCCTTCCCAGGCACACAGGGCGACAGAATCGGTCGAACGATCATCCCGATAATAGGATATTTAGCTA
>NZ_JAHHPO010000556.1 GCF_024606365.1 Endozoicomonas sp. ONNA2 | reverse complement strand
AACGGGTTTCCGATCGGGATGACTGCCGGAACTTTCGGATTGATTGGCGGAATTGCCGCGGGGGCTTTCGGGGCTATCGGGGCTAATACCGCATATGACGAACAGCAAATAAATCCGGTCATTGTGTAAAAAAATCCACTTGGACGGGAGGCTGTTCGATAATAGACTGCCTTGCCTCGCAATAGCCCGGCTATTACTCGTCGTTCTGCCTTTTCTGGCTGTCCAGAATGACCTGCTCGATACCACATTCAGAAGGTGGAATTGGTATTATTAGTCGAACCTGCTGGATTTCAACCAATGATTTCAGCTCATGGAGCTTCTCACATCCATGTGGTTGCGGTCGAGACCGGGGCAGTTTATGAAATATCTGTGCCAAGACTTGGCCTGTCGCGTCAAGTAGTTAATTCAGGACAGTTTCCTGGCGGGCCTGAATGAATTTTTTTACACAATGACCGGATTCACTTGCTGTTCGTCATATGCGACATTAGCCCCGATAGTCCCGATAGCTCCCCCGGCAACTCCGCCAATAAATCCGATAGCCCCGCCAGTAAACCCGATAGCAACCCCGCTAGCACCGGCAGAGCCGATAGCAACTCCGATAGCCCCGGCAGTCCCGGCAGTAATCCCGCCGCCCTCGGCAGTAACCTGGATGGCCGTGGCAGTGACCCCGAGGGCCCCGGCAGTAATCCCGACTGCCCCGGCAGCACTGGCGGTAATCCCAAAGCCCCCGGCAAGTTGGAGAAAAGTGCAGACAGCCCCGGCACTAGCCCCAAAAGCCTTGGCAGTATCCCTGTCAACCCCGGCAGCAGCACAAACAGCGCCGACAGCAACCCCGGCAGCAACCGCGGTGGACCAGGCAACCGTGCCCCCGGCAGCAGCCCGGGAAGCAACTGTGGTGAACCAGGCAGTCCCGGTTGTAGCCGCCCCGATAGCAACCCCGCTAGCAATCGCGACAGGAGTCCAGATAGCAAACGGTCGAACAAACTTAAAAATAGTTTGGCCAAAAAGTTTAATGGTTTTTTCCGTAATAATTACTGCACGCTCTGACAACGGGATACTTTTTATCTCATTAACCTCATCATCCGTTAATGGATTTTTACAAAGAAGGCATTCTTCCCGTTTAGAGCTTTCCACCCATTTGCGCATGCATGTTTTACCAAAAGCATGCCCACATCTCAGATGGATACTTTGGTGTTTTACTGAGTCATAACATATTACACATTTAAAACCGCTAGTACTGTCCATATCAAAACCGATCTGTTTAAGTAATTGACCAACTACTTGGGAATTGTCCCGGAATAACTTCATCATTTTATTCAGTCCGGAAAATTATCGCTGCCCGCTTACAGCTTAGGAATTGTATTTAATAAGTTCCCGATTTCCGTTCACCCTGAGCTTGTCGAAGGGCAGGGCGACAGAATCGGTCGAACGATCATCCCGATAATAGGATATTTAGCTA
>NZ_JAHHPO010000555.1 GCF_024606365.1 Endozoicomonas sp. ONNA2 | reverse complement strand
GAGTGGATGCTGGAGCCTGCCTTCCTGGAGCGGGCCGCAGGCCTGGTCCTTGGCGAAGGAGGAAGCACTGACCATGTGGTGATCACCCTGAGACAAAACGGAATACCCTTAATACTGGTGGGCAGCCAGTACCCGACGGTAGTCGCTCAGATTGGTCAACAGGTCACGCTGGCCTGCGCCCGCTTTGACGGTTCACCCGCCGCCTTCATTGTGGCCGGTGACCTTACCGGAAAACTGGCCAGTCACAGAAGCCTGTCCGCCACATTGTCTGATGTACCATTAGCAAAAGCCGCCCCGGATGATTTGTCCCTCCCTGAAGGCAAATTCCGTCAGGTTGCCAGCACTTTTCACTGGCTCACGGACCAAAATGCCCGTCTGCTGGCACTGTTTGCCCCTGGCGCTGGCCTGGAGTGTCTGGCACACCCGATAAAACTGAGTATGTCGCCACAACGATCACAGTTAGTGGCAGCCACCAGGGACAGCGTCAACAGGCTGATTCACGGGGCTGAAGCACTGTTGGACGGCTACCGTGCATTCTTGCTGCTGGCCGGTGACAGCGGTTCAGACCGGGTCAAGTCATTGTTGGCAGAATCACTGCTGTTGATCACCCGGTTTGAAACGCTGAAACAGACCATCACATCAACGGTAAACACTATCATCCATCCCCTGCAAGCCGATGAAACACCACTGCCATCCGAGGGAAGGTTTCGTCAGTGGGTGGCAGCCTGCCAGCAACTTCAATCCTGTCTTCAGGCACTTGACCCCTCACAGGCCGAGCAGGTCCGCAGTGTCCATGAGCTGATTTTTGCCCTGCACAAGCGCTTTGTCGAGGCGCTGGGGCCGGTCACTCTGGCGTCTGGTCAGGGCAAGTTATCCAGGGAAAGGGACATCACCTGGGTTGATTGCACGGCTGGGGGTGAACAGGTGTCGTTATTGAGTCCGTCCGGCAAGGCATTAATGGAAAAATTATGGCTTTCAGGGACTGTCGCCATTATGGATGATGCCTTGATTGTTAATCTGAAACTTGGCAACCATATAGGCATTATTGAGCTACTTGAACGGGCAGAGGGGGGCAAGGGACGCACCGTGCGGCTGAAATTTTCTGACAGATTTTATTGCCCTGATGGCAGTGATAAACCCGGCAAGTTGCAACGTATGTGGTTTCTGGTGCAATTACTGAAAGCGGTCGAACTGGATAAAAATTCTGACAATATGAAGCTCAGCTGCAACGCCGTAGCGGGAGAAATGATTATTGAATGCCCCCGAATGACTTCAACGGAAACCATGCAGGATGCCTTTAAAAAACTGATAAACGTGTTATGTGCAATTAATAATCTGGATATTCACTTTCAGCACAAGGGCATTTTTGAAAAAGAACAGTGGAACTTTACCTTACTGGCACAACGACTGTTAAGCGATGCTGAGACAGA
>NZ_JAHHPO010000554.1 GCF_024606365.1 Endozoicomonas sp. ONNA2 | reverse complement strand
GGCACGACCGGCTTCCGAAGGTTTCAACGTCTTCTGAAGTTACGGATTCAGGTTTGTAAATATATATTTATTATATTATTTCTAAATAAAGTAACTGGCCATTGAGCCAGCTCACGATTTTCCTATCTAAACGTAAGTATCACTTGAATACGCATTATGACAATAAGAGGACATTATTATGCCCAGTCCGATTGGTGTACCAGCACCCGAGATAACTCTGGCTGAATCACAAGAAAGAGATTGGACCATCGTAAGATGGTGCCATAAAGTTGCCGGTAGTGTTTCCAGTAAATTTGAAGACGGAAGTACCTTTGGTAAATGGCTCGGACGTACTGTTGTTGCAGTCTTCGTGCCGTTTGGAATCATTCCTTCGCTGTTGTGTGATGCCATCCATGGTATCGAAAGCCTTCTTGACTGGTATGTTGAAATGAAAGAAGCGATTGAAAAGAAAATTCCAAACGAAGCACAAATTGAAGCGCTGCAAGAGGAGAATAGAGCGCTGCTTATGGAAGTTGCTGTTGCAAAAGCGGAAATTATGAACCAAAAGTTTTTAAAAGCTAAAATTAGAAAACGTGCTGAAGAGGAAACTGAATCCCTTATTCGTGATGCCGAGAATGAAAAGGTTGCTCTCAGGGAGAAGGCAGAATTGGATAAGGCTGCTCTGATCAAGAAGGCAAATGACGAATTCCAGGCAGAGCGCACATCGAAATTACTTTTTATCAAACAGCAGGCTGATCTACTTGAAGCCAGCAATGCAAAAATACAAGCCCAGTCACAGATGCTTATAGAGCAGGAACAGAAATTGGCAGATCTGGAACAGAGACTGGATAAGCAGAACGGTAGAATCGAGGATCTCAATAATGAAATACCTCTGGCCATTAAAGACAACTCAATTAAAACCAATCCTGATGATCAGTAGCCAGAAATATTCGATTCCCTATGGCCAGCTACTCAATGGGGGAGATACGAATAAATCCGGCGAATAATCGTCATCATTCAATACCATTTCAGTGGCACATCTTTAAGATCATTAATAATTGCGAACTGAATAAAGTTGCTATCGCTACGTATTCTTTCACTCGCATACTTCAGAGCCATTGGACACTGTTTGATAGCGATCATTACAATTTCATCATTATTCCGAAAATCCGGGCTGGCATATTTCAGGTCCCCTGGTTGTTTTGCAATGATTGCTAATACCAGGTCTTTATCATTACGAACCCGTTGGCTGGCATACTTCAGCCCGTGGATCAACAGGGCATTCTTGATCTTTTCTCTATGATCCGGAACCGGCTGCCCCGGTGAAACATAAAACTCCGGGCTGTAACCAAATGATGGTTTTATCACAAAGTATTTATCTTTCAAGTGGTCATACACATCCCCAATCAGTAGAGTAGCCTTCCCGGGACATAATAATAAAAGATGATGAAAGAGTTGCCTGCGGGTATCTTCATCTATCTCATCACTCATTAACATTTCTCGAAGATTGCCTTTCGATTGTGCCAACCGTCGAATATGGTCAATGAATTGTTGGTGGTGTTTACCGAATAATTGGTAACAATCGGGCGTAAAGTCATGTACGGCGCTATAAACCATTGAGAAAAGGCAGTTTTGAAAGGTGAATCTATCGGCCTCTGTCTCAGCATCGCTTAACAGTCGTTGTGCCAGTAAGGTAAAGTTCCACTGTT
>NZ_JAHHPO010000553.1 GCF_024606365.1 Endozoicomonas sp. ONNA2 | reverse complement strand
GAAAAACGGAATTTTTAGACCAATTTGCTGCCACCGCAATAGGGCAATCTATTCTCAGTCAGCCATCTGGTACAAGGTACCAGGGCAATTGTTTCGGCAAACAGTGCATAATGGCTCACTGTCAGTTTGCACGCCAACATCGCAGGTGACTACAGAAGTACCTTTTACACTTATCGAGAGTGAAGCGAGATCACACAACGTTGCCGTATCTGCTGTGTTAACCGGGCTTTTGCTCATCGGGTATAGTGACCCTGAGGCGGCTGATGACGGTTCTTTGAAGGAAGTGAAGGCATCCACCGGATTTCCAGCCCCCGGACAGGCATCGCCCAAAACTTGCTGTTCTTTCTCGTCAAGTTCTTCCTGGGAGATCTGCGGATTATAACCCCAAAAATGGTCTGCAACACTTCTCTGCATATAAATCGCCCACTGGAGCTGCCTGATTTGGTTGGGATCAGGACAGTCAGCATTTGTTTTAAAATCTTTGACGAGCATCTGCTGAGGTTTTTCCTCTGGTCTCAATTGTCGCATGGAACGGCAATAGAACCGGCCAATTGCGGTCCCTGTGTGGCATTTATCGCTGGGAATATAGACACCTTGCAGCTCAATGGCCCTTGCTTTGAGATTTTCATTTTCTTTTTTTGCCGTAAGGGGACTACGTTCACAAACCGCTGGCCATAATGGCTCATTTAGTGTTCGACAACTGCCTGTGGGGGAAAACATGATTATTCAAACCTCTTGAATGACTTATACCCTTTAAGTTGGACAACCCATTTAAACAAAGGTTCAGGGTGGACAGTAGTATTTTCCGATGCTCCGCCATCAGTCTGATGATTGGTACGGTTTGTTGATAAATTACACTTTTATGGTGGGCCCGAATCCGTCATTATAGTGTTCCCGCTGGCTCAGGCTGGTTGGGTATCGGTTTTCAAGGGCGTTACGGGATGCCCGGGGTTATTTGAGCAAGGCAGTCGATGACAGCAGAAGACAGTAAAATTTCTGACCAGGCCATTCAGCAGCTGGCATCTGAACAGGATGCTCCCGGCCCGAATCAGGCGCTTCCAAAAGAGGCCAGGAAAATTCTTGAGAGGCTGCATAACCGGCCTGAAAGTGACGTAATGAACTCTGAGGCGCTGCGTCTGGTGCGCGTTATCTGGCCCGCCGCGTTTAATGTGTCAGACCCAAGGCCCCTCAAGATTGGTGTTCACAAGGAGATGGCAGAGGCCAACCTGCTGCCAGCACATATTATTTCTATTGCATTGCGGTTTTTCACGTCCATGGAACGCTACCTTGAGAAGATTAAGTCGGGTGCTACCCGGATTAACCTTCAGGGACAGGCGGCCGGCCGGGTGAAACTCCGCGAAGCAGTGGATGCAGAGATCAAGCTGTATACCCAGAGCCGTGACTTTATCCCTACGCGAGATCGGGTCATTATACAGAAGATCCGCTTGCTGTCTGTGAATAAACAAACGTGAAGGTCGCTGTCCGCAAAAGCACAAGCAGTTCGGGCTCTTTGGTCAGCGTCCCTGGAATTGGGAAGTTATTTCATGCCGTTCCATAAAAACTACTTACTGATACCGTAGTAACACTGCTTTTCTCCCTCCTGGCAATCGCTATAATCAGCCTAATATTGAGGGAGTAGCCTGCCTTGGTCAGTTTTGACCCCAAAGGTGTATACATCAACATGCATTGATCGTTCGGTCATGGTGTATACGATGCTTGCCAAAGGGCAGCATTTGGCCAGACTCAGATGATGGATGCCAGTGAGAGGGCCTGGTTCCTGTCGTCTGGTCGTTATGCCCTCAGTGATTTCCATTCATGATTTCCACTCAGTTTATTTTGGCCGTTGCTGTCGGCTTTACCGTACTTTGCTGGAGCGCCAACCGGCTCGTTGAAGTGGCGTCTACCCTGGCCTTTCGTCTGGGCATGTCGCTATTAACCATCGGTGTCACGGTGGTTGCTTTTGGTACTTCTGCCCCTGAGTTAATGGTTTCTTCTGTTGCGGCATTTAATGGCTCCGGTGGCATCGCCATTGGTAATGTGGTTGGCTCTAATATCGTCAATATCGGTCTGATTCTGGCGATTGGTGGACTGATTGCACCTTTGGTCGTCAAGGCACGGATTGTCTACCGCGAACTTTCGATCCTGCTGATTACTACCATAGGTTCTGCCCTGATGTTAATGGACGGTACATTAAGTTTGTGGGATGGGATTATTTTTTCTGTGGCATTTTTTGCTTATAGCTTTTATCTACTGAATTCATCAACCGGACAGGAAGCCGAGCAAGATATACCGGTACTCCCGATCAGTACGCTCAGGGCCTTTGTCGAGTCTCTGGTTATGTTGGTGATGCTGGTGCTGGGCTCTCAGCTTTTGGTATGGGGCGCTAAAGGTATTGCCTTGGCGATGGGAGTTAATGAACTGATTATTGGCCTGACGCTGGTGGCTTTTGGTACCAGCCTGCCTGAATTGGCGACAGTGGTTGTCAGTGCCCGAAAGGGGCTCCATGATATGGCAGCGGCTGCGGTTATTGGTTCCAATATCTTTAACATTCTCGCGGTACTGGGGTTGTCTGGTATTGTCGGCCAGAATATTACCGTGGATGCAACGGCTCTGCGAATTGATATGTTAACCATGGTTGGCATGACTATTCTTATGGCGATTGTCGTTTATTCTGGCAAGACCTCTGATAATAGAGAAAAACCAGACCAGACTCCTGATCGTGTATGGAAAGTATCCAGGGTTAAATGCCTGCTGTTGTTGTTGGCTTTTGTCGTCTATGAGATCTGGTTAGTGATGAGCACATCTTGATGCCCTCCCACTACCAGGCGGATGGCCACCCCACCGCCATATAGTGGGAGATTCCTTCTGCAAGACGCTCATGCCCGAGCGCAGTTTTCCCATTACCAGTAGCGAGGAAAACCTTATTCGACAATCTGTTCTACTTTTCTGATTGCTTCGGATTACCGGAGTGCCGGACCATCGGAGTGCCGGACCATCGGTTTACGCCACCCTCAGGGATGAAAAGTGGTTAAGCAAAATATTTTTCAAGGCAAAAACTGTGGATAAACTGCCTTTCAACCTGTCAGCGGGTAATAATCATCACATAGCGCAGTTGCTCCCGGTGAAGCATCCAGCGAATAAACCAGACCTGCAGTCGCAGCCTGATCCACATCTTCGAACGTGTAAATGCACAAAGGCTCTGGTAATGCTGGCCAAACCAGAAACAGAAACCGGAAAGGACATCATCGGTAATATCCAGAATCTCAACCTGCTTAAACCCATGCTGCAGAAGCAGGTTTTCGTAGGACTCCTTGACGGGCATATCCTCAACCAGGAGTCCTGATATGCGACCAAGAATGTTTATCAGGCGCTGCTCCCGACGGTCCTGAAATGGACGGGCCAGCACCATATCGGTAAACGCCAGGGTGCCTCCGGGCCTTAGCACTTTGTGGGCATGGCTGAAAAAGTGAGAGCGTGACTCCAGCTGGTAAACGCAGTCCAGGGCAATTAACTTGTCGCAGCTATGCTCTGGCCGTTCTGCCAGTGACTTTTCCCCCCCCCGCACCAGTTTAAGCGTATTGTAATGCCCGCAGTGCTCAAGCGCCCTGACCATCAGTTGCTCATCACTGGCGATTGCCGTCAGATGTTGAACCTGGTAATAATCCAGCCAGACCAGTAACTGATCATGGCTGGTAAAACCGACATCCAGGACTTCATCCCGGGTGGACAGGCAGGCTTTGTCGGCCAGCAACCCGGCCATTTCAGCGCAGGCCTGTCGGTATTCGTGCGTGTCTTTCCAATAACCTGGCAAGCGCCAGCCGGAAGAGGGCTGTACCGGGTTATTCAACAGCCACTGATCAACCTTCAACCCGCGCTCGTGGCTTGACGATGGCCACCAGATACGTATCAACAGCGCCAGACCCTGAGCCATCAGGCCTGACATAAACAGCCAGGTCAGGAGCACTCCCAGAAGAAATGAAAGAATTGGCATAAGCTAACTTTTAGATTTATCCATGTTTTTTTATTGAGTACGGATAATAGAGAGATCACGCTGCTTTTGCCAGAATTGCACTTTGGCCAGAAGCTCAGCCAGTTTTAAGACAGGAGTCAATGGACGTTGGATTTATACAAAATGTCGGCCTTTAGTGCTGAACTGGTATGAAACTCGTTCCCGGAAAAATTCGGGTTTCCAGCAAAAATATGGCAACCCGAAAGCATTACATGACAAATATCGTATAAAATTCAAACCTCTGTAATCTTGATCAGCAGTGCACTTTCCGGCTGCATCACCGGCATCATCAGGCCAACCTGTTCCAGCAGCACAGCACTCATAATGGCAGACTCAGTCATCCAGGGCGGGCACTGTTTCATGTAAATATCGGAAGAGCTTTTTTCCAATACCTCAACCTTGTAGTCTTTGTCCGGGTTCAGGCCGGGAATTTGCAGCGTGGCTGACATGGCATACTCAGGCATATCCAGCTGGGCAAACATCACCAGGGCTTCCCGCTGGTCGGTGCTGATAACCCCCCATCCTTGCGATGCCTTATGGGCCGTGTCGCAGCGGAAATGGTGGCCAGTATGCAACAGGTGACGTAAGGACTTATGAAGGGTAATGTATTTGGCAAACGACCGTTTCTCTTCCTCTGAAGCACTGGCCGGGTCCAACTCCACGCCCATATGGCCAAACAGGGCGGTAATACCCCGGAAGTCATGGTTATGTTGACGGCCCGTGGTGTGACAGAGCGCTGCCCCGATGTGCGCTCCGGTAATTTCCAGCGGGAAGAAGTAACTGGCCCCCTTCTGGATGGTCTGTCTTTCCAGGGCATCATTGCAGTCCGAAGCCCAAAAGCGGTGGGTGCGCTTCAGAACTTCGAAATCGACCCGACCGCCGCCACCGGAACAGGTCTCAATTTCCACCAGCGGGTGTCGTTTGCGCACTTCATCCACCAGCCGGTAATAAGCCAGGACCTGGCCATGGAAGGCTGCACGGTGATGGTGGGTCGGCTGCACCAGTTCCCGGTTCATATCCCATTTGATGTAATGGATATCATAGTCACTGAGCATGCTGTCGAGACGTTCCAGAACGTAGTCAAAGGCTTGCGAAATCTGCAGATTCAGTACGTACTGGTTACGGATGGTCACCGGTTCATACCCTTCAGTGCAGAGCACCCAGTCGGGATGGGTCCGATGGAGGTCAGAGTTCGGGCTGATCATTTCCGGTTCAAACCAGAGGCCAAACTCCATATTGTGCTCTTTCACGCAATCGATAATGGGCTGCAGGCCCTGGGGATATTTTTGCTCATCAAGGTACCAGTCCCCCAGGGCGGCCTTGTCATCGTTACGGCCGCGGAACCAGCCGTCATCGATAATAAAACGCTCCACGCCGATTTCTGCCGCTGAGCGTATCATCTGCATAATGTAGTCCGGGTTGTGGTTGAAGTAGATTCCTTCCCAGGTATTCAGGTGCACGGGGCGAACTTTTTCCGGTTCCGGGAAGCGGATGATTTCAGCGCGGACGTGGCTATGGAAATTCTGGCTGATACCATTCAGGCCTTTATTGCTGTAGGTGCTGTATAGGATAGGTGTCGTATAGCTGGCACCGGGTGCCAGCTCCACCTCTCCGGGCATCAACAGTTCACTGGCCTGCAGGTAGCGGCGGCCGTCGCTCATCGCTTCGGCATGGAACCGGTGGTTACCACTCCACCCCAGGTGGAAGCCATAGACTTTACCGGCGGTTTCGCTGAAGTTGGGTTGGCCAATCATGATGCC
>NZ_JAHHPO010000552.1 GCF_024606365.1 Endozoicomonas sp. ONNA2 | reverse complement strand
CATGGCTGCAGGAGCAGTTGCCGCGCAGGGCAGTCTATTCTCGGACAGTCTCCCGGGAAATGGCCATGAATAATACTCTTCAAAGCTCTGGTAAACGTTCTGTTGGTGCATGGATTAATAGTGGCGCACCCTGGGTCTGGCTGAATGCCGGTGCGGTTGCTATCAGTCTGGTTCTGGTGATCGGGCTGTTGGGGTTGATTGCGGTGCGCGGGCTGGGGCACTTCTGGCCGGGCCAGGTCATGGTGGCGGATTACCAGCCCCCCGGGCAGGCCATCAGGATAGTCGCCGGAGAAATGACCGACAGTGAAGAGGTCCCCGGGTCCCGCCTGGCGTCGTCCGGCCTGGAAGTGGCCGATGGGCAGGCGCTGTATACCCGTGATCTGTTAAAGCAGGGCAATCGGGACCTCAGTGGTGCTGACTTTGTCTGGATCGTTAATGAGTGGCTGAGTAACCGCCAGTACCCGGAAGATATCATGGTGCTTGAGCGTCGGGAGTGGGGCAACTTCTACGGTTTCCTCGAGTCGGTTCAAGAGGCGGGCGTCACCGTCGCCAGCGGTGAATCGGCCTGGACCGTTTTCCAGGAGCGTCTGGATCGGGCGCTGGCGATTTATCAGGCAATCTACCAGATTGAAAAGCACGACATTGGTTCAATTAATGCGGAAATAGAGCAGTTACGGTTGGCCGAGCGTCGTCTGGAGTTGAGCGGTGATATGGACCCTGTTCGCCGGGCACAGATTCAGGCTGAACGGAAACGGCTGAATCAACAATATCAGCAGCTGGAAACCCGACTGGGTGATCTTTACCGGGCGTTTAACCGTGACCGGTTTGTGGCCAGAACCGTGGATGGACAGACCCTGGAACAGCCTGTCAGTAAAGTGGTTCGTGCCTATCAGCCCAATACCCTGTCATTGACCGACAAAATCGGCTTCTACTTTGACAAGGTCGGTGAGTTCATCCTGGATGACCCGAGGGAGGCCAATACCGAAGGTGGCGTATTTCCCGCCATTTTCGGTACCATCCTGATGGTGATTCTGATGTCCATTATGGTGACGCCTTTCGGTGTCATCGCTGCCGTCTATCTGCGGGAGTACGCCAGCCAGGGCTGGATGACCCGGGCCATCCGGGTGGCTGTCAATAACCTCGCGGGGGTTCCCTCCATTGTTTACGGGGTCTTTGGTCTGGGCTTTTTCATCTACTTTGCCGGTGCAAAAATCGATCAACTCTTGTTTGCCGAGGCTCTGCCCTCACCCACCTTTGGTACGCCAGGGCTATTATGGGCATCCATCACCCTGGCGCTGCTGACCCTTCCGGTGGTGATTGTCGCCACGGAAGAGGGGCTGTCCCGCATTCCCCGCTCCGTTCGGGAGGGGAGTCTGGCCCTCGGTGCTACCCGGGCGGAAACGCTCTGGCGGGTGGTGCTGCCCATGGCCAGTCCGGCCATGATGACGGGGTTGATCCTGGCGGTTGCCCGTGCTGCAGGTGAAGTAGCACCACTGATGCTGGTGGGTGTGGTTAAATTGGCTCCCGGCTTGCCGCTCGATGGTAACTACCCCTATCTGCATCTTGACCAGAAGTTCATGCATCTGGGCTTTCATATTTTTGATGTGGGTTTCCAGAGTCCGAACGTGGAAGCCGCCCGGCCCCTGGTGTACGCCACTGCATTGCTGCTGGTGATGGTTATTGCTGTGCTGAATCTGTCCGCCGTTGCTATTCGTAACCGGTTGCGGGAAAAATACAAGAGCCTTGAGGACTGAATACGATGTCTGCCGACGCGTCTGTGCACCCTGGTCGTGCTGAACAGCTTTCCGGATTTTCCGGGGCTGTTAATCCTGAGTCACCTGGCCGTTCTGTACTGAGTCTTGAAGATGAGCCGACCAGTATGGCGGTATCTGGTCTGAACCTGTTCTATGGTGAAAAGCAGGCGCTGTTTGATATCGCCATGCAGATCCCGCAAAAGCGTGTAACGGCGTTTATTGGCCCTTCGGGCTGTGGTAAATCCACGCTGCTGCGCAGTATGAATCGGATGAATGATCTGGTGGATGGCTGTCGTGTGGATGGGCAGATACTGCTCACCAATGCTGGCGGTGAGCAAGAAAATATCTACGGGAAATCCGTCAATGTGGCTGATCTTCGTCGTCGGGTGGGGATGCTGTTCCAAAAGCCCAACCCATTCCCGAAGAGTATTTATGAAAATGTTGCCTATGGCCTGAGAATCCAGGGTATTAATAAAAAGCGGGTGCTGGATGAGGTTGTGGAGTGGGCGCTGCAAGGGGCGGCGCTCTGGAATGAAGTGAAAGATCGTCTCCATGAAAGTGCCCTGGGCCTGTCCGGTGGTCAGCAGCAGCGTCTGGTCATTGCCCGGACCATTGCGGTGGAGCCTGAAGTGTTGCTTCTGGATGAGCCTGCATCGGCGCTCGACCCCATCTCTACCCTGAAAATTGAAGAGTTGATCAATGAGTTGAAGACCAGGTTTACCATTGTGATTGTCACCCATAACATGCAGCAGGCGGCACGCGTGTCAGATTACACCGCGTTTGTGTATATGGGGCGGATGATTGAGTATGGTGACACCGACAGACTGTTCACCAACCCCCGCAAGAAACAGACTGAAGACTATATTACCGGCCGTTATGGCTGAGGTTCTTCCTGAATTTCAGCGGCCCCGAAGGAAAACTCATGGCTAACCAAAGCGATTTGCTCACCCACCATATTTCCCGGCAGTTCAACCATGAACTGGAAGAGCTACGAAATAAACTGTTGTCCATGGGCGGCATGGTTGAAAAGCAGGTCAGTGATGCCATTGAGTCACTGATCAATGCCGACAGTGACCTGGCCGCTGTGGTCTGTGAAAAAGACACCTCCATCAACTTTATGGAAACGTCCATTGATCAGGAATGTTCCAGAATTCTTGCCCGTCGCCAACCAGCCGCCAGCGATTTACGGCTGGTTCTGGCGTGCACCAAAGTGGCCTCGGACCTGGAGCGCATTGGGGATGAGGCGGCCAAAATTGCACGGTTCGCCATAAAACTGTCGGAACAGGGGGAGGCGCCCAGAGGTTATATTGAGACCCGTCATATTGGCAGCCATGTCCGGCAGATGACCCGGGATGCCCTGGATGCCTTTGCCCGTTTTGATGCAGGGCAGGCCCTGGCGGTGGCCAAAGAGGATAAGGCGGTGGATCGGGAGTATAAAAGTGCTACCCGGGAACTGGTCACTTATATGATGGAAGATCCCCGCTCCATTACCCGTGTTTTGAATATCATGTGGGTATTACGCTCCCTGGAGCGCATTGGTGACCATGCCAGAAATATTGCGGAATACGTTATTTACCTGGTCAAAGGAAAGGATGTCAGACACATTGGTCTTAAGCGGATGCAGGAAGAGGTGTTTGATCAGCCGTTGGATGATTGAGGCCGTAAGTAGTTAACCAAATGAAATCGTATTTTTTGACTGTGTTTTAATTTAAATGGTTCGGGGATTAAATTCCCCTTTTTAATTTTTAAATTTTTTTTAAATTTTTTTTAAATTTATATTTCCCCGATATTTTCAATCAGCCATTTTTTATTTTGCGCTAATCTTTAGATATTAATACCTTTCAGGCAATCATGTTGTTTGTTTCTGAATCAATCTCTTGTAAGAAAACACGGATGAAACAATCAGCAGGTAGCTATGAATCACTCCAGTACCATGCATGACGGCTGGGATATCCCTGATAAACAACCCCCCGGCAGCGATGACCTTCTTGAATGCCTGGCCTTGCTAACCCGCCATTACGGAAATCCTTATTCACGGGAATCGTTAAAGGCTGGACTGCCTTTGGAAAATGGTCAGTTTACAGCCGAAGTATTTATCAGAGCGTCTGAGCGAGCTGGCCTGGCTTGTAAAATTAATAAAAGAGAGATTGCAGAAATATCTTCACTGGTTGTTCCTGCCGTTTTGTTAATGAAAAAGCGTAAAGCCTGCCTTTTGTCTGACATTGACCATGAACAAGGCACTGCTCGAATTATTATGCCGGAAATCGGTGAGGGCGCGAAAACAATCAGTATTGAAACATTAAATGAGTTTTACAGTGGTTATGTCATCTATGTCCGTGAAAAGCATCGTTATGATCGTCGGACCCGGCAGCAATTAACGGTTAAATCCAGGAACTGGTTCTGGGGAACTATTCTGGGTTCATGGAGAATTTATCGTGATGTTTTACTGGCATCACTGCTGATTAATATTTTTGTGGTTGCCAGCCCGCTGTTTGTTATGAATGTCTATGACCGGGTGGTTCCCAACCTGGCATTCGATACACTCTGGGTTTTGGCCATGGGTGCGTTTATTGTTTTCAGTTTTGATTTTATTCTGAAGATGGTGCGCAGCTACTTTATTGATCTGGCCGGTAAAAAGTCTGATATTTTGCTCTCTTCTGCCATCATGGAGCAGGTTCTTGGGTTAAGCATGAAGGCCAGGCCCGCTTCCGTTGGTTCCTTTGCCAAAAACCTTCAGGATTTCGAAAGTATTCGAGACTTTATTACTTCTTCAACGGTAACCGCCCTGGTTGACCTGCCATTCACCTGTATCATTCTTTTCGTAATATTTATGCTTGGTGGGCCGGTAGCTCTGGTGCCTTTGATCGCGATGTTTATCATTGGCCTTTATAGTTTCTTCATTCAGGAACCGCTGAAAAACTCCGTTGAAAAAACATTGCGTTCCAGTCAGCAGAAAAATGCCACATTAATTGAAAGCCTCTCAGGTATGGAAGCCTTGAAAATTGCCCAGGCTGAAAGTGATATTCAGTACCGATGGGAAAAAGCCGTAAGCCATATTGCCACCTGGAGCATCAAGACCAAACTGATCACGTCTTCTGCCACCAGTTTCAGTGCCTACGTTCAACAAATAGCGAATATCAGCATGGTGATTCTTGGGGTTTATCTGATCGCTGAAGGCGAGTTGAGCATGGGGGGGCTGATTGCCTCGGTTATGCTGTCTGGCCGTTGTCTGGCACCGATGGCACAGATTGCCGGGTTGGCAACCCGCTATAACCAGGCCAAATCGGCTCTGGACGGTCTGAATCAGATTATGGACATGCCAACCGAGCGCCATGAAGACAGGGACTATGTGAATCGTCCACATCTGCAAGGCAGTATTGAATTTGATGGCGTTAACTTTGCCTATCCCGAGCAGGAAGTTCAAGCCTTGAGAGAGGTCAGCCTAAGGATTAAGGCCGGTGAAAAAGTTGGGATTATCGGGCGGATTGGCTCGGGAAAGACAACCATCGAAAAGTTAATACTGGGTCTTTATGAACCGGGAGATGGCGCGGTTCGGATTGATGGTGTTGATTTGAGACAGATCAATCCCACTGACCTTCGTTCCAGTATTGGTTGCGTTAGTCAGGACATAACACTGTTCTACGGCTCAATCAAAGACAATATAACCCTGGGGGCAAACCATGTTGAAGACAGCCAGTTGCTTGAGGCGGCTGAAATTGCCGGCGTAACGGAGTTTGCCAATAAGCATCCTAATGGGCTGGATATGATCGTGGGTGAGCGTGGCCAAAACCTGTCGGGAGGACAACGACAAAGTATTGCCCTGGCACGTGCCCTGCTGATGAATCCACCAATTCTGGTGATGGATGAGCCATCCAGCGCTATGGATAACACCACAGAGCTGCGAATGAAGGAGCAGCTGAAAACCCGGTGTAGCGGCAAGACGTTGATATTGGTTACCCATAAAGCCTCAATGCTGGATCTGGTGGATCGTTTGATCGTAATGGACAGTGGACGTGTCATTGCGGATGGACCCAAGGAACAGGTTCATGCGGCGTTAAGGCAGGGCAAACTCAAAATAGGATAAGCTGGCATGAGAAGCAGCGATGATAAGGGCGTGAACGGCTCGACAGTGGCTTCTGGCATTAAGTCTGAACCGTCAGCAGGCCGTAAAAAGAAGTCGGCTGCGTCAGAACAGGATATGTCACACCTGGAATTTAACCTTGCTGATAATAGAAAGCAGAGTACATTTCAGGATGGTAAGCGCAAGGCCTCTTCAGAGAACATAGAAGACTCAGTGTTACCGGAGGATATGGAGTATATCTCTGATACCAATGTCGCTGTGTTGATAAGAACGCCAAAAGGTGGCCGTTTACTGATATACACTATGTTGCTGGCGCTGTTTTGTGCCACTGCCTGGGCCAGTGTTGCCCGGCTGGATGAAATTACCAGGGGGTTGGGGATCGTCATGCCATCCTCCCGGTTGCAGGTGGTGCAAAATCTCGAAGGTGGGATTCTGGAGGAAATTTTTGTCAAGGAAGGTCAACGGGTGCAATCCGGGCAACCATTGATGCAACTTGATGATACCCGTTTCTCTTCCAGCTTTCGGGAAAGTGCCATTGAGTATTACAGTGAGCTTGCCAAAGCGGCCAGACTAAAAGCCGAGTTGTCTGGTGAAACATTGGGCTTCCCCGCTGAGCTGGACGACTACCCGGCGTATACGAAACGAGAGCGGGACATTTTTTATCAGCGTGCCGACCGCTTCATTGCAGAACTCAATGTCGCCAAAGAGCAGGCTGTTCAGGCTCAGCATGAGTTAGCCACCACAAAAGATCAGCTGAAATTTTTGACCACCAGCTTCAGACTGGGACGGGATGAACTTCGTTTAACCGTTCCTCTGGCAGAGCAAGGTGTTGTCTCCAGGGTTGAATTGATCCAGTTAAGACAACGGGTGAATGACCTGGAGTCACAAAAGCGAAAAACTGAGCTGAGTATTCCCAAGCTAAAAGCGGCCTATCAGGAGGCGCTGTCACGCAAAGAAGAGGTTGTTCAGGAATATCGTGCTGACATTGTTCAGGAACTCAAGGAAACCGAAGTTCATCTGGATCAGTTGGGTGAGTCTAATCATGCGCTTGAAGACCAGGTCTACCGAACGCTGATCAGATCCCCCATGGATGGCATTGTCAAGAAAATCCATGTCACTACGCTGGGTGGGGTGGTTCAGCCTGGTATGAGTCTGCTGGAGATTGTCCCACTGGAAGATAACCTGATGATTGAGGCGCAAATTCAGCCAAAAGACATTGGTTTTCTGCGCCTGGGGATGAAAGCTATGGTTAAGCTGACGGCCTATGACTTTGCTATTTATGGTGGGCTGGAAGGCGAGGTTGATCACATAAGTGCTGATACCATCAAGGATGAGAAAGGCGAGAGCTTTTATATTGTCCGAATCAAGACAACAAATAACTTTGTCGGCTCAGAAGACAAACCGCTGGTGATTATTCCCGGTATGAGAACCAATGTGGACATTATCACTGGGGACAAGACGCTGATGGCTTATCTGCTGAAGCCTATTCTCAGGGCCAGGCAGAATGCGTTGACAGAAAGATAAACAGGAGGAGAATAACATGAAAAAATCGTTCAGGCTGGTTGCCTGCAGTTTCAGTATTCTGGCGTTGTTCGGATGTGCTGCAAAAGTGCCGATACCGGCAGCCATGAATGTAGAGTTGGTTAATGAACCGCCAGATAGCAGTAAGTGCCAGTTTCTGGCCGAGATAGTGGGTTCCCAGGGGAACTGGTTTACCGGTGATTTTACCTCCAATAAAAATCTTGTTATCGGTGCCAGAAACGAGCTGAGAAATCAGGCTTATGAACTCGGTGCTAATGTTGTCTACATTCAGGACATGAAAAACACCAATGCCTATGGCTCATTAGGTACCACCAATACGACAGCGGTAGGAAAAGCTTACCGATGTAACTGAATCAGTGGTATTTCCCGCCTTACTCAATGATTGTATCCGGTGCGATTCGGGTATTGTCCAGTTGCCACTGTTCAATATCTGAATCTTTTATGATGGTTCCGATAAAACAACTCTTGCTGAAGTGAGCATCGGTCAGGTCGGTGTGCTCGATGAGCCAATGATTCAGATGGCAATGGTTAAATGTTGGCGCACTTTCCACGCTGAAACAGTCGGTGAAAACACCTTCATTAAAACTGACCTTATTGAATACGGTATTATCAAATTGGGCATGGGTTAAACTGACACGTTCCCAGACACACTGAGATATTTCGGTATTGGCCAGACTGACAGACTGCAGTTCACAGTCAGCCATGGTTACTTCATTCATTGTTGCCTCGCAAAAAGAGGGGCCCTCATCAAAGCTTTCACACCCTCTGAATGATGTATTGTTAATCGCCGCATGGTTGAATGATGTTTTGGTTAGCGTACAGTGACGAAACTCCATATCCTGAATCTCTGCGTGTGAGAAATCCGTATTATCAAAGAATCCGTGGATGATATGGCTGTTGTATAGACGTATTTCCCGGCACAAACTGTTGTGGAAGGTTTGTGCGATCATATCACAGTTCTCAATCACCGCTTTATCCAGCATGGCATGATCAAAGTTCGCTGCTGAGAGGTCGGTATCAATGACTCTGGCGTTGGTCAGGTTGGCGTGGCGAAGGTCAGCCCCATTCAAATTACAGCCATCCAGAATGCAGTCCCGCAGATCGGCGTGGCGAAAATCGGCACCACGGAGGTCACAGTTTTTCCAATAAACGCCACGCAGTTTGCCGGACCGGAATTTGCAGCGTTTCATCCGGCTGTTTTTAAAGCGCATGCGCTCCAGATCCCGGTGGTTCAGGGACAACCCGGTAAAGTTTGATTGATCCGGCGCGGTCCATCCCGGGTGAAGACTTTCCAGCAATGCCCGCTGTTGCCCAGCCTGCTCTTTTTCCTGCTCAAATTGAGGTACCGGGCCTGATGTCTTTTGGATCTGATACTTGCCAACCCCTTTTTTTACCAGAACGCTGTTATTGGCTGTTAAACCAGAGGTTTTGAGCCCATCGGTATCCAGAATGTTGTGGTAACCGGACGTTGCTGAAGCTTGCTTGTTTTGTGAAGACTTCTTTTTTGAAGACTTCGACGAAGGGCGTCGTTTTTGTGGCACGGGTGGAAATCTCCGGACGAACATATTTCATTCTGAGTCGCCCGGATAGGTGAAAGGTTTAGTCTTTCCTGGTATTTCCCGAACGGTTTCTTAGCAGCCGAAGGGCATTGGCAGTAACCAGAGCTGTGGCACCCGTGTCGGCAAGTACAGCCACCCAGAGTCCGGTCATGCCAAGCAGGGTAGTGACCAGGAATACAGCTTTACTGCCCACGGCCAGAAAAATGTTCTGGCGGATAACGTTCATGGTGGCCCGGGAAAGCTCGATGAGGTCGGCGAGTTCTGCCACCCGGTTATGGGTAAGCGCACAGTCTGCAGTTTCAAGAGCGACGTCGGCCCCCGATCCCATGGCAATGCCGATATCTGCCGTCTTCAGTGCCGGGGCATCATTGATACCGTCACCGATCATGGCAACCCGGCCTTGTTTTCGCAACGACTCTATCTCTGCGGATTTATCGCCGGGCAAAAGACCTGAGCGATATGCCATTCCCAATTGGCTGGCGATGGTTTTCGCAGCTCGAGGATTATCACCAGTGAGCATGATACTGTTGATACCCATGGCTTTAAGGGATGCGATGGCATTCGGTGCCTCGGTTCTTGGGTCATCCCGCAAGGCAATAAAGCCCACCAGATCCCCCTCAACCGTTACTACCGCAATGGTATTCCCCTGCTCCTCAAGCTGTTCCAGCTGTTGTTGAGCGCCTTCAGTCAGACTGTCGTGTAAATATCGTGGGGAGGCAACAACAACCGTTTTGTCTTCAACCTGGCCCTGAACGCCCAGCCCGGCTTTGACCTCAATCTCCCCAGTGGCAGGGAGCCTGATATTCATCTCTAGTGCCCTGGCTACGATAGCTTTGGCCAGTGGATGTGTTGAGCCTGACTCAACCGCTGCAGCCAGTCTCAGGACTTCTCGCTCCGGGTTGGGTGTTGAATAATCAAACGGTGTTATGTGAGTGACGACAGGCTTGCCTGCAGTCAGTGTGCCGGTTTTATCAAAAGCGACCGTTGTTACCGAACCCAGTAGCTCAAGGGCGGCACCACCTTTGACCAGTGCACCATTGCGAGATGCCCTGGCCAAGGCCGAGGTAACAGCAGCAGGCGTTGAGATCACCAGTGCACAGGGGCAGGCGATCAGTAACAGCGTCAGTGCCTTATAAATCCATTCTATCCAGGGCTGGCCAAATGCCAGTGGAGGAACCAAAACCACCAGTACCGCCATAAACATCATCAATGGTGTATACCAGCGGCTAAAAGCATCAATAAAACGTTCAACTGGCGCTTTTCGCTCTTCTGCTTCTTCGATCAGGCGGATTATACGGTCAACGGCGCTTTCTCCGGGCTTTGAAATCACCTTGAGTCGGGCTACCCGATCCACCGATAGAGAGCCAGCCATCACATGCTCGCCGGGGTGATGTTCTACAGGGACGGATTCTCCGGTTAGTGCACTTTCATCGAAGCTAACGTTAGCCGTCAAGAGTTCACCATCAACGGGCAGACGACTGCCCGGTAATATTTCGATGATGTCTCCGGGTGTCAATGTATGGGCAGAAACCTCTGTTTTATGCCCATACTTGTCAATCTGGCAAGCCGTTTCCGGTGTCAGCGCCATCAGCTTTCGGACACCCTGCCGAGCCTTTCCGGCAGCAAACGCTTCCATATGCTCACCGATCATGAACAGCAGAAGCACCATGGCAGCTTCAACGGTTTCACCCAGAAACAGAGCACCAGTGGCAGCAGTGGTCATCAGGGTTTCGATGGAAAAGGGTGAGCCGTTCCTGGCTGATTGCCATGCTTTGGTGGCAACAGGGTAAAGCCCCCATAACGTGGCCAGATAAAAAAAACCGTTGCCAGCAACGGGAAAGACGCCCTGAACCAAGACTGCGATCAGCATAAATAAGGCCAGTGACACAATGCGCCAGTATTTTTTCAGGAAACAGTCAACAGCCGTTTTGGAAGCGTCGTCGTCTTTAACCGCAAAGCCCAGTTCTCCCAGGGTCTTAAGGATGTCATCACGGATGCCTGCCCGATTTTCAACCGCTACCAGCAGGCGCTCTGTTGCGAATGTGACCCGAGCCTGAGTAACACCATTGAGCCCTTTTACAGCATTCTCAATTTTAGTGGCACAGCCTGGGCAGTCCATGCCTGTGATGGTCCAGCTTAGTTGCATACCACCGGAAACTGTAGAAGTCTGATGTTCTTTTGTAGCAGCTTCTGATCGGGTGTTATTGCTGCAGCATGAAGATGCAGTACAGCTTATTTTCACTGTGTCACTCGTTTTCACTGTGTCACTCGGTGGGCTTGTACTTTGGCTTACTGGGCAGGATGACATGACTTCACTCACAATAATATAAGAATAATTTTATATAAATATAATTTTATGCATCTGATGCGTCAAGCCATGAAAATGCATATCGTTCAGTAACATGATGCGATTATTGAGCGTCTGTTCGGTTTATCCTTTCTTATTATGTATCAGCGCTTACACCTGTGTTTGATTTACGTGGAGTATTGCAGCAACAGCTTCGCAGAGAAATCCACTGCTAAGCTAAATATCATAAATAATGGATTTTTGAATAAGGCTAAAGGTTATCAGGAGAAAAAATAATGAGCGTTAATCCCACAGATTCTTCCTCACAATTGATTATTTCAAATAATGAAGGTGTGCCCGACTCTCCGGGTAAAACAGCTGACAATAAACAGGTGACTTCCACTGAGGCCACCAGGCAGATACCCGCAGCACCGGGGGAGAAATCTACACCAACGACCTCACTGGCGGAGCGAAAAATAGATCTTGGTTCAGACATTGCCACTGCAGATGACTTTATGGCAAGCATCAAGGAGATGAAATATTTTGCTTCGATTCAGGACTTGATAGATGAGTGTGAGAAATTCAGTACTAATGGCATACAAAACGGCGCGTCTGGATTAAACCCTGCCACTCTCGCCAGTGCCTCGTTAACATCTGCCTTTAACTCCATAAACTATGCCAGTGGTGAAAGAATGGAGGCATACGATTTTAATGGCAATTATTGCGTGAATACGACTCCTGCCGAGGGTGCAACTACCCATGGGGCAAAAGTCCACCTTGAAAATGCATTCGACCAGATCAAAGAGATGCAAAAACAGGAAAACAAGCTAAGTGAGTTTTCCAGTGTGGATATTGCCTTGTCTATGGTTTTACCAAAGAAAAGGTCCATGCTCCGACCTCATATTGAAGCAGTTTTCAGCATCCAGGAAAATAAACTCAAGCAGTAGGCTGTGCTCTCAAGGTAGACATTAAGCCCACCCACCGCACAAAGGCCTAATCTTGTACGCCCTGAACAACCATCCCGCGCA
>NZ_JAHHPO010000551.1 GCF_024606365.1 Endozoicomonas sp. ONNA2 | reverse complement strand
AATCCCTTAGAGCAACAAAGTCCTGCGCGAGATTCGGGGCAGTTTATGAAATATCTGGGTTAGGATAGGAGCTGTCCTGAAATAACTTCGAATTTCTACAGACGCTACCCGCTACCCGCTTCCCGAAAAGCTGGAATCACTTGTGCTTTTGCGGGCAACGGGAAGCGGGCGGCGGCATTTTCCCGGACTGTACAAAATGATGAAGTTATTCCGGGACAATTCCTTACTTCACCTCTTTAAGCATGATCAGGCTGTGCGGCTGAACTTCAAAACTGCACTGGTCAACGGACTGCTTCCGGATAAAGGCAGGTTCCTTGAAGGTATTCAATACGAACATCCGATGTTGGAATTGGCCAGTTTGCGGGATTAACACTCTTCCCACGTGTTTACCGGCATTCATAATGACCCAGATGACCCCTTTTTCAGCATCATTCGGGTTGTGAATTTTAACCGTCAGGGTATAACAGTGTCGTTCGCTGAAATAAATAGGGTCAACCACTTCACCCTTCGGTGAGTACAGCTGGTATTGTGTATGGCCCAAAGCATCGGTCAACAGTGGTTCATTGCGACGGAAATGCATCATTTGGCGGGTGAAATCGTGCATCACGGCACCGTCAGAGTCGGTATTGTGCAGCCAGTCCCAATGCAGCCAGGCGATGGGTGAGTCCTGGCAGTACGCATTATTATTACCATCCTGGGAGTTGCCGAACTCATCGCCGGCCAATAACATGGGCGTGCCTTTGGCCAACATTAACATGCCTGCCAGGTTTTTCCGGCTACGCAGGCGGGCCTTATTGATTTCAGGGTTGTCTGTGACGCCCTCTTCACCATGGTTCCAGGAATAATTGTGCTCGTCACCATCGCGTCCATCTTCACCATTGGCCAGATTGTGGCGCTGATTGTAAGAAACCAGGTCCATCAGGTTAAAGCCATCGTGACTGCAAATATAGTTGACGGTGGCAAGGTAACTTTGCTCGCTGAACAGGTCTTCTGAACCGGCAAAGCGCCAGGCCATTTCCGTTTGTATTCCTTTGGTACCTTTCCAGAATTGCCGACAAGTATCACGGTAACGATCATTCCAGGACTGCCAGTCATTGGGGAAGTCGGTCATATGATAACCGTCCGGTCCAATATCCCAGGGCTCGGCAATCATTTTTACCTGGCTCAGAACCGGGTCCTGGCTCACGGCATAAAAGAAGGGCGCATCCTTGTTGAAGTGACGGTGCTGACGGGCCATGGTGGGGGCCAGGTCAAAACGGAAACCGTCGATCTGATACTCCACCACCCAGTGACGCAGGGCATCCATGGTCAGGCGCAGGGTCTGGTGGCTGTCGAAGTTCATGGTGTTGCCACAACCACTGTAATTTTCCGAGGAAATTACACCGTTGTGATTGTTCATATGGTAGTAGTCGGTTTCAGCCAGACCTCGCATACTCAGGAATGGACCACCATGGCCACCTTCGCAGGTATGGTTGAACACCACATCCATAATGACTTCAATGCCAGCGCGATGCAGCTCACGCACCATGGTTTTCATCTCGGTAACCGGGTCGGCGATGGCATAAGGTGTGTGCGGTGCCATCATGCACAGAGGGTTGTAACCCCAGTAATTTGCTAACCCCAGGTGAGTGAGCCGCTCTTCGCTGGCACTGAAGGTAACCGGCAACAGCTCAACGGCGCTAATGCCGAGATTTTTCAGGTATTCAATGGTAATGGGGTGGCACATGCCCAGGTAGGTACCCCGAATATCCTCCGGGATATCTGGATGGGTTTTGGTGAATCCCTTGAGATGGGTTTCGTAATAAATGCTTTGCTGGTCTGGAATTTCCGGGTGGGTGATGCCCTGCCAGTCAAAGGTGGCGTCACGCACAACGCTGCGGGGCATTTTGGCGGCACTGTCCTGTTCATTGAAAAACCATTGTCCATTGTCGTCTGGAGTGTAGTCGAAAATCTCCTGGCACCATTGAATATCACCACGGATTTCCCGGGCATAGGGGTCCATCAGAAGTTTGTTCCTGTTAAAGCGCGGTGTGGTGTTGGGTGACCAGTAGCCGTCTGCCCGGAATCCATAATGCTGACCTTCAGTAATGCCCTCAATATAGAGGTGCCAGATGCCTCCGGCGGAGGGAAGCATTTTCAGTTGCTCTTCATTCCCCCGGGCATCAAATAACGAAACAAACAGTTGCCCCGCTTGCGGGGCGTACACAGAAAAATTGACCCCAGTCGCCTGATTGACCGGTACCGCCAAAAGATCAGCATTGACCAGGGTGGCACCCTGTGGGGAGGTTTTTCCGGGAAAGGTGGAATAGGCCTGAGTGGCAGACAGTGTATCCATAACGTATTGAAGCTCTTTCTGGCGTGATCAGAAAACCGGCGTATACCAGGAACAAACAGAAAACAAAGCCAATAATGTAAACGATTGCAGACTCCTTATAAACAATTGACTCAAGTAGTTAACCAAATGAAATCGTATTTTGACTAATCAGATAGCCTCATGGTGCCCGCATCCATGCAGTCGTGCGGCGTTACAACTCCGGTCACATAGCCAGAAAATACTATTCCATTTGGCCAACTATAAGGACAGTGCCCGGGCAGAAGTCAATGGGCAGAAGTAAAGGAAAAAAACGGAGCAACGGCTCCATCAAACAATCATCACTGTTCACAGGGTTTAATCACGGTCTGAAAAATTTCACCAAAGCGTTTTGCCCAGGCGGTTTCATCGTGGACACCATTGGCAATCACCCGATGTTGCAGTGGTATACCGGCGTCGTTCAATGCAGCCACCATGGCATGGTGGCCTTGCAGCCATTCATCAGGCCCCCAGGGGCCAACGGTCTCCTGGTCGCCCATATCCAGATAGAGGCGGGCATCGCGGGCAAAACCGTTTTTCCGGAAATATTTTCGTAGCTGTTTGCCGCCGTAGTGGTCACTGGTGGCGTGAGACAGGGCCAGTCCGGTACCAAACACACCGGGGCGATAGCTCATGGCGTAGAGGGTGATGTAGCCGCCCATGGAGGAGCCCATTAACGTGCGATCGACCGGGTTGTTGCTGATGTTGTATCGTTTTTCCAGCACGGGGGTCAGTGCGTCCACCACAAAATCCACCGTTTCACGGCCGTGTGCCTGTACTTTGCCAACGGTTGGATGGGTCCAGTCCAGGCCGCTGTATTCAATGTAGCGGCTCAGGGCATCACCGGGGCTGTCAAAGCCGATGACGACGTACTCCTCTGCCAATGCTGTCAGGGTTTCGTCCAGATGCCATGCCAGGCCGTAGGTGGCCGTCCCTTTGTCAAACAGGTTCTGGCCATCCCAGGCGTAGATGACCGGGTAGGGTTGCTGGCGGTTGCTGTGGTAATTTTCGGGCAGCCAGATCCTGACAGTACGATGACCGTCGTTTTGAGGAAAAGTGGTGGTGATTGTTTCCAGCTTACCCATGAATGCAGGGCGACTGCCTGATGCCCGATCTTCTTCCGGGTCAGCCCATTTATCAATTGATCGCATGATGATCTCCTGTTCTCCAGTAAATGCGGCGGTTGGGCACATTGTAATGGTCATTGTCTATTTCAACGGAATCTCCCCCGGGTTGATTATTCGGTATCACACATATAACAACTGACTGGCGACAGGTCCGGCCAAAGGGCTGGAATTATTGTTGTTTTCTTCTATCTTTATTTTTTACCCTCAATCTGAATGATATTACTGACGCCTCCCTCCCGCAGAAGATCGTGGGAACGGTTTATATTCCCTACGACACAAATTGTGCAATTTCCGACAACCTTGGCTGTTGTCGTCTACTTGATGAAGAAACACAATGCTTGATCACCAATTAATCGATCGCCTGGGTGACCTGTGTGGCATGGCCAGCGGTTATCAGGACTGGGATGGTACTCCGGTAGCCATCGATACGGAGAACAAAATTCCCCTGCTGGCTGCCATGGGTTACGACGTTGGCAGCAATGCAGCGTTGAAACAGGCAATAATGACTGAGCAGTTAAAGCGGTGGCAGTCTCCCCTGTCACCCGTGACTGTTGTGCACCGGGGGCAAAGCTGCTCTTTTGAACTGCGTTGTGCCAAGAGTATGCGCCCATCGTCTATTGATTTGCAGATAACGCTGGAAAACGGTGACCGGGTTATCCATCATGCGGATCTGAAATCGGCTGTTGTGTCGGAAACAGTCAAGCTGGAGCGCAAAGAGTATATTGCCCTTGAGGTTTCTGTGCCGGAATACCTGCCGCTGGGTTATCACACCCTGGCGGTTCAGGGGAAAGCGCTCACGGCAGAATCCGGATTGATTGTGGTACCACAGGTCTGTTATGAACCGGAGGCTTTGCAACAGGGCGCTAAAATCTGGGGAGCCGCCATTCAGTTATATACCGTTCGCACTGACCATGATTGGGGGATGGGTGACCTGACCGACCTGGGTGAGCTGGCGGCGGGCATGGGGGAGCAGGGGGCTGATTTTATTGGCCTGAACCCGGTGCATGCATTGTACCCGTCCAATCCGTTGCACTGTTCTCCCTACAGTCCATCTACCCGCCTGTTTGATAATGTGCTGTACATTGATCCCCGGCAAGTGGCAGAGTACAGCGACAGCGCAGCAGCACAGGAGATTGTAGCAAAACACCAGGGATTGATTGAGGAATTACGCAGTAGTGACGTCGTACAATACGACCAGATTGCACCGTTGAAAATGTCGGTGCTGGACGTGTTGTTCAATGAGTTTGCCGAGCAGCATCTGGGTAAGGGTACAGGGCGTGATCAGGCGTACACCGCTTTCTGTCAGTCGAGGGGGGCTCGACTGGATCAGTTTGCCTTGTTTGAAACACTGTTTGAGCATTTTCGGAAACAAGATATCAACAGCTGGGGATGGCGCTGCTGGCCAAAGGCTTACCAGACACCTGCCAGTAAAGAGGTCAGGGCCTTTGCCAGGGCGAATCAGTTACGGATTTCGTTCTTCAAATACCTGCAGTGGCAGATGGATGAGCAACTGCACGTTGCCCAGAAAAAAGCCAAAGACGTCGGCATGATGGTTGGCCTGTACCGTGACCTGGCGGTGGGTGTTGACAGCAACGGAGCCGATGTCTGGGCGGACCGTAATTTGTTTGTGCTCGATGCCAGCACCGGTGCACCACCGGATGGTCTGGGACCGATGGGGCAGGACTGGGGATTGCCACCGTTCAGCCCGGTAGTATTGAAAGAAGCACGTTACCAGCCGTTTGTTGAGCTGATTCGGAACAATATGCGTAATTGCGGTGCATTGCGTATTGACCACGCCATGGGGCTGTTCCGCCTCTGGTGGTGTCCGAATGGCAGCATTGACAAAGATACTGACAAAGATATGGCAAAAAAAGGTGCGATTTATGGCTGCTACGTCCACTACCCGCTGCAGGATTTGCTGGGCATTATCAAGCTGGAAAGCCATCGCCATCAGTGTCTGGTGTTTGGTGAAGACCTGGGTGTTGTACCGCAGGAAATCACCGATAGTTTACCAGCAGCAAGAATGTATGGCAGTGTGATGGGAATTTTTCAACAGGACGGCAGTCGATATACGGCACCCGAAAAATATCCTGTAAAAGCGCTGGCCATGCTGGTATGCCATGACACACCCACCATGAAAGGCTGGTGGGATGGCAAAGATATCGACCTGATGGAGTCCCTCGGTTGCTATTCCCAAGAGCGTGCCGCTGCAGACCAGGATGCCCGTGAACAGACCCGCAAGGCTGTACTGGCTACCCTGGCTGATGTTGGCGAGTCACCCGAAGGTGTTGACCTTCATTCAAATACGGCACCGGCATTCAGTCGTGAAATTATGGAGAAGTTCAGCTATTACCTGGCCTTGTCGGCTGCACAGATAGCGGCCTTCCAACTGGAAGATGTCATGATGATTGATTCACCGGTTAATGTACCGGGCACCAGTAGTGAATATCCGAACTGGCGTCGTCGTCTGCCCCAGAGTATTGATGAAATGCTGGCGAGCAAAGAGAACCTGCAGTTCTTTGCCAACCTCAGTGGCTGTCGCAAGGCAAAGTAATCGGATGAAAAAACCAGCGCTGTGTCTGGCTCTTGGTTTACTGGCTGGCTGTGCGAATACTGATTCAGCTACAGTGCCCGGGGAGCCTGCGGCAGTTAACCACACGATACAGACTCTGGATTATCAACCTCTGCGGATATACGACGATGCTATTCAGCAGACAATCAGGCTGACAAATCAGTCTCCAAGGTTACAAACTGATGACGGTGATTCTGCGGCTATCGCCTGGCGTTTGCCAGAATATGGTGCCTACCGGTTCAAAATCAGCAGTCAGATCAATCGCCGTAAGTTTGGCCGGGAAGCTTCCGCGTTTATGGCGGAGGTGCAGCTGCTCGATAAGAACTACCAGGTGGTTAACACCCTGCCAGCCACCGCTTTGAGCTATCAGAAGCCGGGCTTGCTTGAGCAGGAATATTTTTATCACAATTTTGTTGTGGACAATCGCGATCCATTAATAACACCTGTTGCATACATTGTCGTTAATATGAGTGACGCCGGGCGCAGGCATAAGATTCAGGTTGTCGATCTGGAAAAAGAGTATGCGAAGGTCCGGAGCATTATGCCTCCGCCTACCGAAGATGTGCTGGCAATGGCCAGCGATGATGGCGTGATTACCCTGGAAGCTATGGCACTGACTGCAGCGAACAACCCGGTCTCTGCGCCAAAGCCTGCTGATACACCGCCGGTTGCCACAGAGACCGCTGACACTGTTGCTTTGAGTAAAGCCTATCGTGACACTGTCCTTCAATTGTTGAACGATGGCAAGGTTCAGGAGGCTCCAGGAGGCTGTCCGAGAATAGCGCCCGACTGGGCGTCCCCGTAGCGAGGATT
>NZ_JAHHPO010000550.1 GCF_024606365.1 Endozoicomonas sp. ONNA2 | reverse complement strand
AAACAGAGCCGCCTGCTTCGTCCGGATGCGGCATTCTGTCAGCCGGTGGCCAATGGTATTGTCACCTGGCCGACTAAACTGGCACTGGCTCCCAACCTTTCTGATGAAGTAGTGCGTTTGCTGCAGGAGGATAATATTGGTCCAGCGTCTGATAACAGTTTCACCGTGCCTGAAGGATTTTCACGGCCGGAAATCTGTCCAAACTTCTGGCAAGGGCATTTTGCACAAAGGAAAACATCATGAGCCAGTGTCTTGAAAAAAAGCAGATAGCCGGAACTGATCTTGAAGTATCGCCACTGGGCTTCGGCACTGTTAAGTTCGGTCGGAATCAGGGCGTAAAGTATCCGAAACATTTTACCATTCCTGATGACCGTGAAATGTCAGATCTGCTTACCCTTGCTCATACGCTGGGCATGAACCTGCTGGATACGGCTCCGGCCTATGGCACCAGCGAGGAACGTCTTGGTCAGTTGTTTGCCAGACATAAAGGGCTGCGTGAGCAATGGGTCATATGCAGCAAGGTTGGCGAAGAGTTTGTCACTGGTGAAAATGGTCAGGCAGCGTCGTATTTTGATTTTTCCGAGCAGCATATCCGCTTCAGTGTTGAGCGAAGCCTGAAGCGCCTGAATACCAATGTGATTGAATTAATGCTGGTTCATTCCAATGGTAATGATATCAATATCATTGAGCAGACCGGCTGTCTGGAAGTGTTGGCTGATCTGAAAAAAGAAGGAAAAATCCTCGCTTCGGGTATGTCTACCAAAACGGTTGAAGGTGGTATTCTGGCGCTGCAACATTCCGATGTTGCCATGGTGACCTATAACCTGGGCGAACAGGGTGAAAAGCCGGTATTGGATTATGCGTTGGAACATGGCAAAGGCATCTTTATCAAGAAGGCCTTTGCCAGTGGTCATGCCTGTCTGTCTGGCGATCTTGCCAAAGAGAATCCTGTTCTGGAAAGTATGAAACTGGTTTTTTCACACCCGGCGGTTTCCTCAGCTATTGTTGGCACCATCAATCCTGCTCATATGCAACAGAATGTAAAGGCGTGTCTGAAAGCCTGTCGGATTTAAGGTGCTTCGGCAGATTTTAATTGTCTCCAGGAGGCTGTCCGAGAATAGCGCCCGACTGGGCGTCCCCGTAGCGAGGATT
>NZ_JAHHPO010000549.1 GCF_024606365.1 Endozoicomonas sp. ONNA2 | reverse complement strand
GAGCGCCGTACCGGGGAGTACGGTCGACTGAGCAAAACTCCCTTAGAGCGGCAAAGGACAAGCGAGATCGGGAGCACGTTTATGAAATATCCGGGTTAGATGATAGGCAAATTGTGTCGCAATGAGACTTCTATTCGCTCAATAGCGTCCATCACCAGCAACCTGAGTTCCCGATCAAAAATATAGAGATTTAAAATATCGTCAAATGACACGCCATCAGTGAAGCAATGAGAGGTATGATCCCCCTCAAAGGGCAGACAGTAGGCAGATAAAACAACGCCCCGGTCAACGGGGCGATAATCTCAGCACTACCAGATTGTTATTATTATTTTTCTGGTGGCCATCCTTGGCCGGTACTTCCATCCTGGAACTGATACTGAGCAATTTTCCTTTACTCACACCCCTTATCTACCACTTAGCGTGCCAACTTTAGCTATCTCGCTATTAACAAGGGCTAAGGCAAATATTGGGTGCTTAAAGAATCTTTAGATTTGAGTAGCTGTTACGTCTATTTGTCACGGATATAAACAAACAACTGTATGAATAGTCCCTACCTTTGCTTTTTGCAGGCTTGAAACCAGACACCTGCCTTACCTGAAAGAGATCATGTATTGTCTGCCGCCCTTATCACAGGTTGAGCAAGTGGTTTTTATGAATTTAATTCAGCGGTTAACCACCCATCAGCTAAATTTTTAGTCATACTCAGGGTTCACAGATGGTTTGGCCACCAAAACCATTTCACCCAAAGGGTGAGCTGTCAGATATGAAAAAAAGCCCAATTATCCGTCACATTTGAAGTCGATTCTTTCGATGGAAAAACCATAATGGGTACCGGAAGCTTCGGTCAGGCCAATGGCACAATTGCATTTTTTTTGGCCGATGATATTCCACTCGCCCAATAAAAATGTCTGATTGCTTAATATCTGGAATTCAATGTTTATGATTCAAGAGTGGGAATTCCTGCCTATTGTTTAGCCTGTGTGGTGTCATTTTTTTGAGCAGTTTTCCCGTTGTTTAGCCCGAATGCTTTCCTTGTTTTTTTTATAATAGTCTTGTCCTTTTTTATGAATGGTGTCCTTGTTTTTTGCTTTACAGGCATGAATTTTATCCCGTATGGCGTCCCTGTTTTTTGCTCTATGGTTCTGCCTTTTAGCTCGTAGGGCGACCTTGTTTTTTGAATAGTATTCCCGTTGTCTAATCTGTATGGTGTCCTTTTTTTTTGCTCTGTAGCCCTGTCGCTTAGCCTGTATGGTTTCCTTGTTTTTTATATAATAGTCATGTCGCTTGGCCCGTATGGTTTTCTTGTTTTTTTTATAGTAGCTCCGATGATTTCGTCTATCGGTCGGCTGGTGAGTTACTGTGAGGGTGATAAGCAAATGTTCACTAATACCGGGCCGATCAGGATCAAGAAGATCAACAGTTTCAGTGACAACTTGCTGTTGAGTGCCTTTATTCAGCGCATTAATGATAGCAGCTGGACGCGATGATGGCTGAGAAAAATTAACGGATGGTTCCAGGCAAGATGATCTGTGAAAAAGAAGATGTGAAACATATGGATTCAGTTCCGTATACGTTAACTCACCTGATGCTGTCTCATTTTTACCGAAATACCTATCCAGCTCTCCGGGCTGAATGCCATCAAAGTCATAATTTAAAAAAAAATGGGTCGCTGAAGAATAAGCAACAGTGTATTGCTTCAATCGATTAACGGGATAAGCACTATCCTGGTCTGAAACATGTTGTCTAACATAATCAGGGGAAGGAGAGTTCAGTATCCGCACGGAATGACCAGATATGCTGGGTGGTGAACTGAAAGCTTCAGTTGATTCTACAAGTGATTTGTCCAGTTTCAGTAAAAAGGAAAAATCAGGAACGTAATTCGGGTTTGCTTTAAAATCGAGCATTGAATTATTGAATGGTCAAATATTGAGTTATAGCTTAAGACTACTACTTCAAAAATAAGTTCCCCCCTTTTACAACTCATTCTCTATTTTCTTGAGACAAAAGAATCATCTGTCAGAGGCCACCTGTCATGGAATTATGTCCGTAACTAACCATTCCCGCCAGAGGTTACAGCTGGCCTGAGCAACAGGCTGAACTGCTGCAAACCGGCCAGCTTGATAAACTGGATATTGCTAATCTCACTGAGGAAGTGTTGAGTATCGGGCGGCATGAATACCAGACCATGGTTAGCCGATTAACCCACCTGCTGTCGCACTTGTTGAATTGGCATTACCAGCCAAAGCGCCAGTGTCGAAGCTGGCGGTTGATCATTGTACTACAAAGCACGGTTTCAAATTGAATTTTTCTTTCGTGATGCCAAACAATTTATGGGACTGACGGGCTGCCAGTCCCGCCGAAAAGAAGCAATTCATACCCATATTAATGCACCATGCGCTGCATTGAATGCACTGAAACCAGAAGACAGAAAAAAGAAAAACACTGACGTTGAAACGGTAATTTCAATTTCAAGTTGGAAACGCCTGAAATCCAACC
>NZ_JAHHPO010000548.1 GCF_024606365.1 Endozoicomonas sp. ONNA2 | reverse complement strand
CCCGGCATTCCGGTGGCCCGGCATTCCGGTGGCCCGGCATTCCGGTGGCCCGGCACCCCGGCTGGTCGTTATCCTTACCAGCACCAGAAGTACTGGGCTTGACGCTATTTTTGATCAGATTCGGCTGTTTGAAAGCTTTTATGACCTTCTCAGTTGTTTTGGGAGTCGGAGAGAATGCTGAGTTATTTCCAGGGAGAATGCACTTTGATGGAGGGTGTTTGGTAACCTTCAGGCCTGTGCTGTTTTGATTGGTCTCAGGCTTTATGGGGCTGGGCTTCAGGACCTCTTGATCATCAGGGACTTTATTCCAGAATTTCACCGGACTTGAAGATGGGGTATTAAAGTACTGCATAATCAAGCTCCGAGTTAAATTATTTGAATATCTACTTTGGTATTTTAATTGCTAATTGATTTATTACTCAGGAGGAAAAGTAGTTATTTAATTCTACTATGATATGCGAAAACCGTGGTCCTGTGTGTCATTACATTCGCGGTTTTCAGGATGTGTTATTCAATGAGAAATTACTAATTAATTGTAATGTTCTATTTAAATGCACAACTTTTTTAATCACAGCTTTGCAAACCATAGCTTTGCAAACCATAGCTTTGCAAACCATAGCTTTGTAAACCATAGCTTTGTAAACCATAGCTTTGTAAACCATAGGAGAAATATTTATGGGTGTTTTAGTAGGCAAGAAGGCTCCTGACTTCACAGTACCCGCAGTACTGGGTGACGGCTCTATTGTTGATGCTTTTACCCTGTCCGAAGCCATTCGTGGCAAGTACGGTCTGCTGTTTTTTTACCCGCTGGATTTCACTTTCGTTTGTCCTTCTGAACTGATTGCACTGGATCACCGTGTGGGTGCTTTTGAGGAGCGTGGTGTTGAGGTTATCGGTGTTTCCATTGACTCTCACTTTACCCACAACGCCTGGCGTAACACGCCAGTTGATCAGGGTGGTATCGGTCCGGTGAAATATACTTTGGCCGCTGATATGACCCACGATATTTGTAAATCTTATGATGTCCAGTCTGAAGGTGGTGTAGCCTTCCGTGGAGCCTTTTTGATTGACAAGGAAGGCCTGGTTCGCTCCCAGATCGTCAATGACCTGCCGCTGGGCCGTAATATGGATGAACTGATTCGTCTGGTCGACGCCTTGCAGTTCCATGAAAAGCACGGTGAGGTCTGCCCGGCTGGCTGGAAAAAGGGCGATAAGGGCATGACAGCTTCTCCAAAAGGCGTGGCCCAATACCTGTCAGAAAGTGCTGATGACCTGTAAGGCCGAATAGCGGGTAAAATGCCATAAATACCGTGGCTTGAATTTTTTTGCAGTGGAATACTTGACTCACGGTAAAATAACCTTATTATTCGCTGCCGTTGGTTGGAGACGCGATGTCACCGCCAGGCACTGTTCCCCGATAGCTCAGTTGGTAGAGCAAATGACTGTTAATCATTGGGTCGCTGGTT
>NZ_JAHHPO010000547.1 GCF_024606365.1 Endozoicomonas sp. ONNA2 | reverse complement strand
CCACGCCTGCGCGGCCCGGCCCGATTAGGCGATGCTTTACGACGGGTTTGGTAAACTGTTTGGAGTTATTACCAGTTTACCTGATAGGCTTTAATATTGTTTCGAGTCCTGTCACCGCCATTATAAGCGACAGGAGACTATCATAAACCCAGTATTGAGCAGTCATCAGCAGTGTCGGAACTGAGCTTGCCATGGCTAAACTGTTCAGCGAATACAGACTGGATAGTCTAAACATGAATAGTTCCCATAGAGTGTCCTGACTCGTTTCACTGCGATGAAACCGCTTGGAGAAATCCATTACATTATTTATAGTCTCAGCTTTGCAGGCAATACAGCAAAGTCTCAAGTCGATTACTAAACCAGGTAAATATCAGAAGTCTGCCATGAAAATGCCTTTTCAGCCTGGAGACCAGGTGACCACTCATTTTTATCCGGTCCAGAAAAACCGCCCAAGAACCGTCATCCGATGCTATCGTTCCATTGACTGCCTATCTGGCTGGTTGGTTGATACAAAAGACGACAGTGGAAAAATGCTGAAAGCACTGGATGCGAAATGGTATAAGCGAATGGAAGATGAACCAGAGACTACCCGGTAGCGGGGACAAGTGATCAACGCAATTGTTTTGCCAGTGATTTTTTAGAACTCAAGTCCCCTACATGCCCCAGACCCCACTTGGGTTAATAACCACTAGCGCTGCAACTACTGTAAAAACTGGTAGTCGGTACTGGACTTGAACCAGCGACCCCCACCATGTCAAGGTGGTGCTCTACCACTGAGCTAACCGACTGAATTGGAACGCATCATATCAATGCAGCTAAAAAATGCAACACTTCAATCGACCTGATCCATCAGGAAAATGGCCTGCTCTCAGTGTTTTAAAACCTGCTCCCGAAGCAAGGCAATTTCATCCCTGACTGCAGCTGCCTGTTCAAATTCCAGATTACGGGAGTGTTCCATCATTTTTGCCTCCAGCGTCTTGATTGTCGCAGCCATCACTTCCGGAGTCATGGGCACCTGATACTCGGCTCCCGGCTCAGCCACCGCCCTCTGGACTTTACTGCCTTTCTTCCGTCCGGGCACAACCGCCCCTTCAAGAATATCAGCCACCGATTTAAACACACCTTTTGGCGTAATATTGTGTTTTTTGTTGTAGGCAATCTGCTTTTTGCGACGCCGCTCGGTCTCGCTGATGGCCCGTTCCATGGAGCCGGTCATCCGATCACCATAGAGAATGGCACGACCATTAATGTTACGGGCGGCACGGCCAATGGTCTGAATCAATGAACGGTCAGAACGGAGAAAACCCTCCTTATCGGCGTCCAGAATAGCGACCAGAGAGACCTCGGGCATATCAAGGCCTTCCCGCAGCAGGTTGATGCCCACCAGCACATCAAAGGCGCCAATACGCAAGTCACGTATAATCTCCACCCGTTCCACGGTATCAATATCAGAGTGCAGGTAGCGTACCCGAACACCCTGCTCGTGCAAAAACTCGGTCAAGTCCTCGGCCATACGCTTGGTGAGTACCGTAACCAGCACCCGCTCCTCTTTGGCGGCGGTTTTATTAATCTCCATCAGCAGGTCATCCACCTGTGTGGTTGCGGGACGCACCTCAATTTCCGGGTCCACCAGACCGGTAGGCCTGACCACCTGATCAACCACCTGCCCCTGATTCTCTTCCTCATACTTGCCCGGTGTGGCAGAGACAAAAATAGTCTGCGGCCGTCGTCCTTCCCACTCCTCAAACTTCATGGGACGATTATCCAAAGCAGAAGGCAAGCGGAAACCATACTCCACCAGTGTCTCTTTTCGAGAGCGGTCCCCTTTATACATGGCACCGATCTGCGGCACAGTGACATGGGACTCATCAATCACCAGCAATGCATTGTCCGGGATATAGTCAAACAGTGTCGGCGGTGCCTCGCCGGGCTGATTACCCGATAGATAGCGGGAATAGTTCTCAATGCCGGTGCAGTAACCCAGCTCAATCATCATTTCCAGGTCAAACTGGGTGCGCTGCTCAAGTCGCTGGGCTTCCACCAGCTTGTTGTTGTCGCGCAAAACATTGAGCCGGTCCACCAGCTCTACCTTGATGGCTTCCACTGCATCCAGGATGGTCTGTCTGGGGGTGACATAATGCGTTTTTGGGTAAATGGTCGCCCTGGGCAATTTTCTCAGGACCTCGCCGGTCAATGGATCAAACTCGCTAATGGTTTCCAGTTCGTCGTCAAACAGCGCCAAACGGATCGCCTCTTTTTCCGATTCAGCGGGGAAAATATCTATCACATCACCACGCACCCGGTAAGTGGCCCGACGAAAATCCGCATCGTTGCGTGTGTACTGCAATTCCGCCAGTCGACGCAGGATAGTTCTTTGATCTACCCTGTCACCACGATCCAGGTGCATCATCATTTTAAGGTAAGACTGCGGGTCACCCAGGCCATAAATGGCCGACACCGTTGCCACGATAATGGCATCCGGCCGCTCCATCAGGGCCTTGGTGGCAGAGAGACGCATTTGTTCAATATGTTCATTAACCGAGGCATCTTTCTCAATGTAAGTATCAGACGTGGGTACGTAAGCTTCTGGCTGGTAATAATCATAGTAGGAGACAAAATACTCCACGGCGTTGTCTGGAAAGAACTCCCTGAACTCACCGTAGAGTTGTGCGGCCAGTGTCTTGTTATGGGCCATAATGATCGTTGGCCGCTGTATTTGCTCGATCACATTGGCCACTGTGAAGGTCTTGCCGGAGCCTGTGACCCCCAGCAACGTCTGACACGCAAGGCCAGCATCAATGCCCTTGACCAGCTGCTCAATAGCAACCGGTTGATCACCAGCGGGACCGAAGCGTGAAGAAACTTTAAAGGATCGACTCATGCTACCCTTCCATCCGGAGCAGAAAAAATTGCCAACGGTTACCGACAAACGGATATCAACGGTACATCGTATTGTGTATGATGCCCTGTGTTGTTCGACGGACTCGCTATTCATCACTGTTATAGTACAGGTATTGATAGTTAGTTTCTGCCAATGGGGAGTCTAACCAGACCAGCATTGGGCTTACACAGGCTCCCCGGGCGTGATGCCACCTGGCGAATTCTCCGGCCAATAACGGAAGGCAAACAGCATTATAATTCTCTATGTGACAACCATAAACGAGGAAAACTGTGACTCCATCCCAACGCGTGCAAATGGTCAAGCCATCGCCAACTCTGGCAGTCACCGCCAAGGCTGCCGAGCTGAGAGCTGCCGGACATGACATTATTGGCCTGGGTGCCGGAGAGCCGGATTTCGACACGCCGGAGCATATTAAGGCTGCAGCGGTCAAAGCCATCACGGAAGGGAAAACAAAATACACGGCCGTGGATGGAACCACCGAGCTGAAACAGGCCGTTATTGATAAATTCCAGCGGGATAATGACTTGGCGTACGGCCAAGGCCAGATTCTGGTTTCCTGCGGCGGCAAACAGAGCTTCTTCAACCTGGCCCTGGCGCTGCTGAACAAAGGTGATGAAGTGATTATTCCAGCCCCCTACTGGGTCTCTTACCCGGATATGGTGGTCATCGCCGAGGGTGTGCCAGTGATCGTGCAGGCCGGTCTGGAAAACCGCTTCAAAATCACACCTGAACAGCTTGAAGCGGCAATCACTGACAAAACCAGACTGGTGGTACTCAACAGCCCTTCAAACCCGACCGGAACCGCTTATAACCACAAAGAGCTTGAAGCGCTGGGCGACGTGCTGAAAAAGTACCCGGATGTCATGATCGCCACTGATGATATGTATGAGCATATCCTCTGGACTGAAGAGCCTTTCTGCAACATCCTGATGGTCTGCCCGGAACTCTATGACCGTACAATTGTGCTCAACGGTGTATCCAAAGCTTACTCCATGACCGGCTGGCGGATCGGTTATGCTGGCGGGCCTGAGTGGCTGATCAAAAACATGAAGAAGATCCAGTCCCAGAGTACCTCCAATCCCTGTTCTATCGCCCAGGCTGCCGCGGTTGAGGCATTGAATGGGTCGCAAGATTGCGTGAAAGCGATGGTCAAGGTGTTTAAAAAACGCCATGACTACGTTGTCGGCCGACTGAATCAGCTGCCAGGCGTCAGCGCTATTGAGGGTGACGGTACTTTCTACGCTTTTGCTGATTTCAATGAAGCCATGAGCAAACTGGGCTTTGAAAAAGATACAGACCTCGCTGCTCTCTTTCTGGAAAAAGGCGTTGCCCTGGTTCCCGGCTCTGCCTTTGGCTCTGATGGCTGCATGAGGCTGTCATTTGCCACCAGCGATGAAGCATTGGAAAAGGCTCTGGACAGACTTCAAGCAGCTCTGGCCTGACCGACTGTTTGTACTGGGTACCAGCTTGGGGTACTCAGCAACTTGACAGGCACATTCAACAAGGTATCATTCACCTTACCCTTTGATCCCCGATAGCTCAGTTGGTAGAGCAAATGACTGTTAATCATTGGGTCGCTGGTT
>NZ_JAHHPO010000049.1 GCF_024606365.1 Endozoicomonas sp. ONNA2 | reverse complement strand
TCCCTTAATAACAGGCAGTGAATGATGAGAATATTTTATGGGGCAATACTTGGGCTATTGTCCCTGATATATATTTCAATATGGGATAACCCTGCGTTTGCAGGAGAAGATAGCTGGTCCAGTAATTATAAAAACCCTGATTACTTCTCTGCTGATCATAACTCCCCCAATACGTCTGATCAAAATAACACAATTATTGACCCGGATGACAAATCCGTAAAAGGCTTTATTTTTGAAATCAATAATCATCATCCTGATATCGATATAGACTTTATTAAAAATCCCTACAGCCAGTATTTTTCCAGTATCGGAATTGAGATAAAAGATATTCTGTCGGCACAGGATACCCATATATTTTATTGGCAGAAAACCGGTGATGACCCTCTGTTCTATACCAATTTCAGCCGGGTCATCTCCTGGTATTTAATGAACAGAAGGGACAGTTCGGTGGTTATCAGACCCATTATCGACCATGAAGGGCTGATACCACAGCGAGTGCTTGTTATGGATCGGCCTCAGGTTATTGTGGGCGATACCAGCACTGAATTCAAAGATCCGGAAGCGGCAATTATTGATGGATACCACATTCATATGGATTATCTTGACGGCCAGGAACGCCGGGCAAAATTATTGTTTGACCATTTCCGGCAATATATTGCCAATGAAAGGTTGATTTATTCCGATCTTGACTGGTATCCGCCGCGCTCCAATGGGCCACACGTCCGGGCCGGGTGGGAAATTAAATTTGAACGGGCCGGTAGCCAGCTTATGTATGATTATGGCAAGGCCATGATCTGGCTGGTGTTGAATCATGGTGATGTTCCCATTTATTCCCACAGTAAAAACTGGGTATTTGGCGAAAATGAAAATCGATTAATCTCCCATCTTGATAACGCCTGGTACAGTGGTTTTCGTCCAAGCCTGAATCAACGTTTTTTTTACGACCCCGGGAACAAGAAAAGCGGGCTTTATCGATGGGATCAACAGCTACCGGGTTCAAGATCTGTATCAGCAGCAGCTGTCCAGTCAAAACAGCAGGAGATCCTGGAGTTTTGGTTCGCCGATGGCATGGAAACAAAATGGTTTAAAAAGCAGACCGCAAATTCAGATAATCTGGATCAGGAAATCACAAAACGATTTATGAAAGACCTGATCTTGTTGGCCAATGGGTTTTACGATGATTGGTTAACCAGCCCAAGGGGAAAACTGGCCTATATCATTCTGGCGGACCAGTTTCCGAGAAGTATTTATCGTGGTACGCCGATGATTTTAGCCTACGATAACCTGTCCCTGCGTGTTGCCAGGGCAGCCATACAAACCGGGGATGACCAGCAATTAAACTATTATGAGCGGCTATTTCTTTATTTACCGCTGGTGCACAGTGAGTTAACAGAGGATCAGAGTCAGGCACTGTCCCTGTTTCAGACATTGACGGAAGAAGTGCCTGATGTTCTGAAACAGAAGTTTGATGTTCATTATAAACAGGCACTGAAACATAAAGCAGTGATTGATCAATTTTCACGTTTTATCCACAGGGATAGAATTTTCGGAAAATCATCAACGAAAGAAGAGATCGAATTTATCAGAAAACTGGATGCAGAGTTTTAGCCTCCCGGAGCCGGTTCCCGGGAACCGGCGATAGTATCAATGAGACTGCTCCAACCGCCTGGCATAGACGACGGCATTATAACCAACAGTTGCGACAACATTGCCAGCCGCAAAAAACAGGATAACCAATACTGCATCAACAACACTGAAGCTTGCCACCAGCTGGGTCAAACGACCAAATCCCTCGACAAAAAACAGGTAAATGCCAAATACATAAGGAATATAACTGGGAATGCCCGCCAGCGCCTTGCGTGCTCCCTTATCGAGACCTGTAAGGACAACAACAGAGAATAATGAGCCAACCAGTAACAGCATCCAGCTGGTTTCCATGCCTGTTATGGCCTGCTGTAAAATGGCCATGGTCAGTGTTACCGCAAGGATAACATCGGCTTTGAGGGCCAGAACAGTGAACAGGTCTTTTTCGCTTTTGCCGGTGATCATCTGAACTAACATGGTAAAATCCCACCCCCGATCAGGCTTTGGCAATGGCAGTTATACCATCTGTCCGGCAGGGGAATATTGATGCGGGTCAGTATTTTTACTTAGGAGCTGTCCTGAAATAATTTCGACATTTCTACAGACGCCACCCGCTACTCG
>NZ_JAHHPO010000546.1 GCF_024606365.1 Endozoicomonas sp. ONNA2 | reverse complement strand
CTTACCAGCTTGGTGGGCTGGTTTGGCTGGGTTCACAGAATAGTTACAGGCGTTGTTACGAATTGCTGCGGTATGGAATATCCCGGTTGCCTGTAACCAGAGTTCGGCGGATTATATATTCTCGTCAGACCTGCTTGGACAATCTCATCACCGACAGATTCCGGATTATGACAGTTATCTACAGCAAAGAACGCTGTGAATGGTTCAAAGAAAGCACAAAGGCCCTGGAGCAAAGGCCTTTGGCAAAAACAATCCGGGAAGGTGATGAATGCGTTACGCCAGACAAGATTGGCTGAATAAGCTTTGTTGGTAGTGTCAGTATTCAAAAACAGTCAATAATCAGAGCTGTCATTACCATCTCTGCCCATTGGACCAAGACTGAAACTCGAAGGTCCGTACTGGCGGCGTTTTTTGTAGGTTACCTTGGGCTCAGCGTTCCCATGGCGATCTTCCTGCACCGCTGGCCTGCAGTTCATAGCGCCGCTAATAGAGCTGTTGTTACCGCTGCGATAGCTCTGGCCACCGGACGAAAATCTGCGAACAGGCTGTTTGGTCACCGTTGGCTGAAAAACGGAAACAGGCGTCTGTTCATACCGGTCTCTTTCTGATTCCCGGTCAGACAGCAGCTCACTGTGCTGGACAGAACTTTCTTGCATATTCAAGCGCATGCGATAGGGATGGCCGTAACCTCTGCGACGGCGCGGCTTGTGGTCTTTTGGTTCTGGTGGCTTCAAGCCGGTGAACTGCTCGTATATGGTTGTGTATATATATTTGCTCATAACTACCTCCTGTTCATCCTCTCCCGGAAATGGATACGATGACTTTATTTGGTTGAATGTTAGACGAACCCATTTTCGGTATGAATAGGTAACACTACTTACAGCTTGCAACTTAAAGCTTACAGCTTATACAGCTTGCAACTTTCTAAATAACCGATCACAGACGATCTGAATAACCGGTCACAGACGATAACAGTATAATGTCAGAGTCGTTAATTATCTTAAAAAATAAAGCTTAAAAAGAATTGACAGAAACAAAGA
>NZ_JAHHPO010000545.1 GCF_024606365.1 Endozoicomonas sp. ONNA2 | reverse complement strand
CTGGAACTGAACCGGCAATTGGGGGCAGAGGTGTTTCAATTTGATTTTGATCTGCCGTTTTTTGAGGTTGCGGCAGCTTGAAAAATGGTTTGTTTCCCATGGGGACATGGGAAACGGATTATTAATGAGATAACTGGTTTAAAGCAGCTTTAGAAAGAAAATCACTTCTATCCTTATATTGGTTCCCATGCCTGACAATCTGATCTATATGGGAGATCAAAAGATCCGACATACTGATATTTATTCGCTTTTGGGTGCCAATTACCCCATCAATATCAATATCAATAAAAGCCCATTCCTTAAAATCCATATACTCAGGATCTTTGCTGAAATCCTGTTGGTTAGCCTTGGCAATGGCGACAATATCCAAATCCCCAGAGGTTGCCATTTCTTCCATCATGGAAAAAGCGGCTTCTCTGGCCATGGGAACGATTTCATCAAAGGTATCCGCAGCAGAAACTGTAGTGTATTGATCATTACATAAGGCAGGAATGATAATACTGTAGGCGGTTTCATTATCTTCCGGCATTTCAATACCAACTTTGAATAACATAAAAACTCCTTTCCATGATCAGGTTGGGCAGATTATTCTGCCCAGTTCAGGATTTTCTTTAGCAGCCCTGTTCCAATTTTTTTCTTTGGATGGGGGATCTGCATTTTCTGACCCTGTTTATTTATCCATATTTCATGGGAACCTTTACCTTGTCTGTGGAACTTACAGCCCTTGGCTTCGACCAGCTTTCTCAACTCTCTTGAGTTCATGGTAACTCCGGCTTAACCATGGGTTTAATTATACACACGTATACACACAAGGCAAGGTTTTAGATTAAAATTCAACCGGATTTCCAGTTTTATGTTTTCAAGCAAAATGGCGGATTGAATCTTTTATCCATTCCCGGGGAATTGTATAAAAAAGTTCTGGTTCCCACAGTATTTGTGGGAGCTAATGACAGCAGATAAAAAAACAGACTATTATCAGATTATAAACAGATATAAGGAGCTGGTAAT
>NZ_JAHHPO010000544.1 GCF_024606365.1 Endozoicomonas sp. ONNA2 | reverse complement strand
TTTATCCTCAATTTTCTGCCATCCTCGCTACGGGCGCTATTCTCGGACAGGCTCCCAAGCATAAATGAAGACCATCGCTGAAACTTCCGCTAATTCATTCAGAAAGAAGTAAACCATGAATTTTTGTTTTGATCACGAACCAGCAGCAAGCTTGGCGACCATCAAGCATAACGTTAATCAAAATACGAATCCCGCTGACGCTTCCGGCCATTCATCGTATTTTTACGGGATGCCTCTAAGAAAATCCGGGGACATTGCTACGCACCTCAGCTGCGCTGAGATTTTGGAGTTACAAAAAGAGTATGGCCAGCTCAGGTTGGCGGCGATTACCTCCCGCGACATCAAGAAAAATTGGCCATATCAACACATCTATGTCAGTTCTGCTGCAGCAAGCAAGCAGAACCCATACCCTATTCCTGGCGGTTTTGATACCGGGAGCATGGCCAGTTTATGCGATGCTATTTCGATTTTGCACATTAAAAACACCTGTTATGGCAACACACCCAACCGCCTGAAACAGCCAGCCACGGACAACCCCGCCGACCAGGCTGACCCCCGGAAAATGTCAAACACAACGGCCAAAAACGGCGACGGTATACCTCCGGATGTTCAGATCGATCAATTCATCCCCTCTGAAATGATGTTTTCCAGGGACATCAAGGAGATGATCCAGTGGGACACCTATCAACTTGAGCGCAAACTGGTGGTTCCTGTTGATGGGTGGATCCAAAAGGTCAGTTTTAGTCCCCTGGAACGCCACGCCCTGATCGGCAGTGTAAATGAAGCTCATTGTTTGAGTTGCGATGAAAATGGGAACTGGCGGAAGGAACGCGTTCTCAGGGTCCGAAATATTTTAGAAGCCACCTTCAGCCCTTCCGGGCGCTATGGGTTGGTTGCGGGAAAAGACCTCTGCAAAATCTGGTGCCTCGCGCAAGGGCCCAGCTGGATAGAACAGGCAGAGATAACCTATAACGGCCGTCCAAAGGGCATTCACTTTTCACCTACAGAGCGGGCACTGGCGATCATCAGCCGTTCCGATCAAGCTCAGACCGATACCTTCGCAGTTTACCTTTGTAACAGTGATGGCCGCTGGGTACGCGCATGTTCGAACGACGGGGATCAGAATGTCTCTTGCCAATTCAGCCCCAGCGGCAGTGATATCCTGGTCACTTCACAAACCGGCGCAGCACTTCTGAGCATTTGTGATGACGGCAGTATAAGAACTCAATATTCATTTAACAGCCACGGCAAAAGGGTTCACGCTGCCTTCAGTAAGGCTGGACATCATGGGGTTATGTACACCAAAAGTTATGACGTTTATGAACATGACCAACTAATAATCATTGGTCATGTTGGTAACAACTGGAAAGAGGTGGGTTTATTTAATTACACCGGGAACATTTGGGGGGCTGAATTCACCGAGTCAGCACAGCATCTTGCCATCAGAACTTATGACAGAAAAGTCAGAATCTGGAGTGTGAACGACAAAGGTCGTTATGCTGAAACGAAGGTACTTCCCGAGAAACCGGTGAAATCCGCAAGTTTACATTGGAAATTCAGCGCATCAGAAGACGTACTTCTTATTTATAATACCGAAAATAACCTGGTTCAAATCCTGAATTATGATGGTAAGGGGAAATGGAGAAAGGTACCTACAGGAAATTACTATCATCATGTGGAATCCTGCTTCAGTGCTATCCCGGAAGCCAACTGTATGATGATTTGCAGCAGCGATAACGTTGAGGTCCGGCATGATATCGATAACCCCCCCCCATCAGGTTAAACAAATCCATTCAAAAGAGACTATTAAAAATGCCGACATCAGCCCATCGGGGCGCTATGTTCTGACCCGACATAATAAAGATGGACTTATAGGCAGGATCTGGGGATTTGACGGTGAGGGTAATGCCGTTGTCAAAGCAGACATCTACCGTCCGGCCTGTGCCGGGGGCTCTTACTTCAGTATCGAAAACGTCGTATTCAGTGCCTCCGAGCAGAGGCTCAGGCTGTACTGCCGTGGTTCTAAAGACATAATCATCCTGTGGGGCTGTGATGATAACGGTTTATGGACCGAGCGAGGAGTTGTCGACAATGTCGGCGAAGAGCCCGTCCACAGCCACGCCATGCTCCAGATAATGGCTTTTGATGAAAGCAAAAAAAATGAATTTAAAATCTACGGCTACGACAGTAACGGCCATTGGCGCAAAAAGGCAGATGGGAGCCATGGTACAGGCCAAGTCGAAACAGGCTGTTTCAGCCGCTCCGGGAGGCTATTGTTGACGTGCGGTGACGATCATACTGTCAGCATCTGGAACATCGACGCCCCCGAAAAAGAAGTATAAGTTATTGATGTCAAAGGGCTGCGCTGCCATTTATTGCCACGCCGCACGCTTTTATGCCTGAAAAAGGTACGGGTGGCATCAATCAGGAATCTGCAGCACCTGACCCACACGAATTTTATTAGTACTTGAAAGCCGGTTCGCACGTTTCAGGGCATTCATACTGATATCAAACTGATCGGCAATCTCGGACAGCGTATCCCCGGGTTTAATGACATACCGTGATGGCCGGGTATTAAGGGTGCCATCCTGTTTCCACTTGGCAATCAGTGTGTCCGGTGGTGGCTTCTGGTAGAACCAGCTTTTGACACCATTAAAAATCGCTTTTGCCATCGCTTTCTGGTGATTGCGGTTCTTCAGTTTTCTGGCCTCTTCAGGGTTGGTGATGAACCCGGTCTCGACCAGGATGGAGGGAATATCCGGGGACTTCAGCACCACAAAGCCGGCCTGCTCCACCTGTTTTTTATGCAGCCGGTTAATTCCACCCATATTGGCCAGCACTTTATTGCCCACTTCCAGGCTGGACGACAGCGTTGAGGTCATGGACAGATCCAGCAGAACCCCGGCCAGAACATCGTCCTTATCCCCCAGGGAGATACCGCCTTCACCCCCGATCTGGTCTGATGCATTCTCTTTCTGGGCCAGCCAGCGGGCGGTTTCAGAGGTTGCACCACGGCGAGACAGGGCAAACACAGAAGCCCCCTTCGCCCGACGATCTTTAAAACCATCCGCATGAATGGAGATAAACAGGTCGGCTTTGTTATCCCGGGCTATCCGGGTTCTGCGGCGCAGATCAATATAGTAGTCACCGGTTCGAACCAGAACGGGCCGGAACCCCTTCTCCTGACTCAGCAGGGTGGCCAACTCTTTGGCTATCGCCAGGGTTACCTGCTTCTCATAGCCACCGCCGTAGGCAATGGCCCCGGGATCTTCGCCACCGTGGCCGGCATCAATCGCCACGACAATATCCCGATGACCCGTGGGTTTGACTACTGGCTTTGGCTTGGTACCCTGCTCATCAAACAGGTCAACCACCAGACGGTGGCCATAAGTGGCATTGGGTTTCAGCAGAAAACTTTTGCTGGATACTTTTGCACTGAGATCCAGCACGATGCGCAGGTCACTCTGATTACGGGTGCCGTGGCGGATCTTTTCAATGGGTGTATCTTTTAGCTGCAGGCCACTGAATGAGCCACTGAGCCGGACACCATTAACATCAATAACCAGTCGGCCGGGGTTACTCAAGTGGAATTTGTTGTGTTCAACCGCATCGGAAACATCAAACACTAGTCGCGTTTTATCCGGCGACCGCCAAAGTCTGACATTATTAATCAGCTTATAGGCCGCCTCGGTTACCCGGGCCTTAAGGGTTGATAGACCAACCACCAGGATACCCAGCTGTTTGACGAAACGACGCCTGCCACCGGAAAATAGCAGATCATTAGTTGAGGCGGCCTTTTTTCCCGCAGGTGTTGCTGCCCGTTTGTTTAAGGAAAGTCTGGCCAGAACCCGGCGAACAATCCCTGTTGTCTGACTCATCCGCCCCCCTGAAGCGCTCTTATGGTTGCCAGCGCACTCTTCCCTGCCTCAGTACCTGCGATAATCGTCGCTTTCCTTCCGGGCAAATTGCCATTATCAAACGAGTGACAGGCAAAGGTAATGTCCAGATCCGCCGGTGGCAGCTCCCCCTGTCCACGGGAGGGCCACTCAACCAGGCAGAGCGCCTCTTCACTGAAATAGTCCCGACCACCAATAAACTCCAACTCCTCCGGGTCACCAAGGCGATACAGGTCAAAGTGGTAAACCCTGTGATTATTGACCCGGTAAGGCTCTACCAGGGTATAGGTCGGGCTCTTGACCGCGCCCTGATGGCCAAGGTGGCGAAGAACGCCCCGGCAGAACGTAGTTTTCCCCGCGCCCAGCTCACCGTGCAGGAAAACAATGCCCCGCTCACCCAGGGCTTGTGCCAGATGCGCCCCCAGTCTCACCATGGCGTCTTCATTTTCTATCAGCAGTTCATATCTGCCTTGCATAAGCCTTTCCACACACCGCCAGTTATCATGCCTGGCCCTTAATTATCAATGATAAAATTCAACCGTCGTCGAATAACCGGAATCAACTCCGTTGCCCTTAAACCCGTTTCACCCTGCCCGGCAACCACCTCATCTGCGGCAGAAGCATGCAGCCAGACCGCCATTTGCGCCGCCTTGAACGGTTCCAGACCCCGGGCAAGCAGGGCACCAATCACGCCACTGAGCACATCCCCCATGCCGGCCACCGCCATGCCGGGGTTGCCATCAGGGCACAGCGCGGTGTGTTGGCCATCAAACAGCAGCGTTCCCGCCCCCTTCAGCAGCAGGGTAAGCTCTGGCTGCGCCCCAACCGTGAGGGCGGTCAGTTGTCGATGGCTGTCTGCCAGCGCGGCAAATCGATTGTTCTGGATCGTTGGGATATCCAAACCCGACAAACGGGCCAGCTCACCGGGATGCGGGGTGAAAATAATCGGGGACTTTCGCCCCTTTAGCAAGTGTGGATGATCCGATAACAGGTTCAGGGCATCAGCATCCAGCACCACTGGGCACTGTGCCGCCAGGGCATCCTGCAGCAGCCTCAGCCCCCAGTCATCCCTGCCCAGGCCAGGGCCAATCACCATAACATTCTTGCCATCGGCAAGAGAACCAGGACCTGAGCGACGCTTGACCGATACCCCCATCACCTCAGGGCAGCGCACAGCCAGCGGGGCAAGGTGTCGCTTGCGGGTAACCACGGTAACACGGCCAGCACCGCAATGGATGGCAGATTCTGCGGCCATGATGATCGCCCCCGGCATCCCGTGATTACCACCGATGAGCAGCACATGGCCAAAATCTCCTTTGTGGGCGGCTCGGCGTCTCGGTGACAGCCAACCGCGAAACTGCCCCAAAGAGATTCGTCGACAGCCAGAAGGAACGGCCTGATAGACAGGCTCAGGCACGCCCAGGTCATCAAAGACCAGCTCGCCACAATACTCTGGGCCAAGCCCGGTCATCAGCCCCTGCTTAAGGCCAATAAAAGAGACGGTAACCCCGGCCTTGACCGCCTCTCCCAGCGGAACTCCAGTATCAGCACAGAGGCCGGAGGGGATATCCACAGCACACACCGGGCTGGCAAGATGGTTCAGGCGTTTTATGGCAGCCTCATAGTCGCCCCGCACATGACCACAAAGTCCGGTACCGAGCATGGCATCCACCACCACATCCGCACCGAGAGACTGGCTACTGTCGTAAGGTCGAATAACCACGTCGGCATCAACGCAGGCCTGCCAGGCGGTGAGGGCATCGCCTTCAAGCTCCGCCGGATTTTTCAGGGCCAGTACCGACACCCTCAGTCCCTGCCCTTTGGCCAGTTTCGCGGCCATATAGCCATCGCCACCATTATTGCCAGCCCCGCACAGCACCAGCAGGGTTTTGGCTTGTGGCCAGTGGCGGACAATGGTGGACAGCACTGCCCCGGCCGCCCGGGTCATCAGCTCAAAACCGGGAATGCCTTGCTGGTGGATGGCCACATGATCCAGTTGCCGAACCTGATCCGCTGTGTAGAGAGACTCTGGTAAGCTGTTATTCATAAGCGTGCCCGCTACAATAAGGACTCTATGCAAACGATACCTGACAATCTATACCAAACATTTCTAACAAGAGAACTAACCCGGATATTTCATAAACTGCCCCGAATCTCGCGCAGGACTTTGTCGCT
>NZ_JAHHPO010000543.1 GCF_024606365.1 Endozoicomonas sp. ONNA2 | reverse complement strand
ATGATGGAAAACTTTCCCTTGCAATGCGGGGCGGACCATATATGACCCCAGCTTTAGTTGTAGTTAGAATAGAATATACGCACAACTTTTCATTCTTTATGTCTATAACCCAGCAAAGAAATATTAGAGCCTTTGTAACTGTTCAGCACCTATGAATAGGTGAAAGCTTGCTTTTGAATATTTAGACCTCTACTCGAGGAATAAATTCCAATTATTCTATAACCAAAACATTGAAAATGGATGTTATGGTCGAGCATATAGGAGTTAAACTTGAAAAATCGAACAGCTAACTACTTTTCAAAAAAAAGTAGCGATCAGGTCACTAAATGCTGCTAATACTGATAATAAGCAGATCATTATTGGAACTGATTGTACGATAAGTCAGTTTATACGAAAGCAAACTTCCTCCTACTTATATCGAGATAATAGTTATTTCCTTTTGGAAGCTGGTTTAAGGAGATCCTTGCATTCCTTGTTTTTAGCAATTTCGTAAGCCGTAAAGCCACTATGAGCTTTCACTTTGACATCGATGTCCTTAGCCTTCAGTAACTCCTTGACGATCTTTGTGCGACCTTTTTCGGCAGCTAAGTACAGAGCCGTTTTTTGCAGGTATTTGGCTTGGCGCGATAGCATGTGACAAAAGAATTTGCGAGTCTTCTCATTGACCTTTATGCCGTCGGCGGCCACTAACAACTTGATGACTTCTGCACCAGCGCAGTTGGCCGCTACGTGTAGAGGCGTATAGCCATCGTTATCCTTCGCATTAACGTTGATGCCCTCAGCGAGCAGTAATCCCTCGACGGTATTTGCGTTATTGTTACTGACAGCCAAGTGGAGAGGCGTCCAGCCGTCTTTATCAGCAATATTGATTTTCACTCCCCTGGTTTCAATCAGCTTTTTCAGGCTTATGATATCGCCATTGGCGGCGGCGATATGCAGCGGTGTTTGGCCGTTCTCGTCGGTAGCGTTGATGTTTTGCGAAATGATCTTGTCACTCAGATATTCCAGAGAACTTTTACTGGCAGCAGTGTGCAGCAAGGAAGATTTATCCGCTCCTTTACGAAGCAGAGCGTTCTGGACAGCAACTTTTTTCGCCTTGACAGCACAATACAAGGCACCATCCAAGTCTTTTGCTCCTGCTGTCATCAGGATGTCAAGGCACTCTATTTGCCCCTGTTTGGCCGCTTCGCACAGGGCATTATCGAGGGTCGTTTGGCTGAGTTGGCTGCTTTTCAGGCATTCAAGCAGTGTATCGAGTTCAGCTTCTCCTCCCCGGAAGGCGGTGGTCACTACGTTACTGATATCCTCCCCGGCCCCGTTCAGCATTTGCAAGTATGCGGTTCGGCGCTGATGGTCAGCAACAAGCAAGGGGGATTCACCCTGGTGAACACATTCCCGCTGGGCAAGACTTCTTGACTTGACGCCGTCAAACTTTCCGGTGATGCATTGCGTAGTGCAAGAGGTTGTGGTCAGTGAACGCCCAACCAGTTGTCCTCTGTTTTGCCTGTCGACATTCTTACCGATATCACAAAAGGAGTAATCAGCTGCGTTGCCAATAATACTATTATTAATTCTATCCATCACGTTAACCTTCTTTAATGATTAAAGACTTCCGTTTGGACAACAAACAGCAGAGAAA
>NZ_JAHHPO010000542.1 GCF_024606365.1 Endozoicomonas sp. ONNA2 | reverse complement strand
CATAGCTACGGCTATGCTTCCTCCGTTGTGCCTCGCATAGTACCAGCCCAAGTAGGCCAGAAATATACGATTCCATATGGCCAGCTACTTACAAACACCCATTCAATTTAATTTCGTAAACAATAAATCGATTTTCATGCGTTTTTTTGAATGTCAGAAATTCTAATTCTGAGGCTATCAAACTCCCTCCTTACATTATTCATCACCGCATTAGAGGGAAACAGTTCAAGAAATTCTTGCACCTCAACAAGATCTGAATGTAAGGAGTGAATATTATCTGGTGAATTTTGACGCTGAGAATTTTCAAGCTGACTTTCCACTTTTTTTATGGTGCTCAAAGCAGAAACACCGATTAACCGCTCCATAACACTGATATGTAATCCACTCACTCTCTCCTTGAGCCTTGCTTTATCAGATGCAGTGGGGAGTGTGTCAATCACTTGGTTTAGATTGCGAATTTGTTTGGAAACAGTGTAGATTACATGTTTGTCCTCGGGTTTTGAATCCTTCCCTGCCGATATCTCCAACAACCGCTGCTCGATAACATCTATAGTGACATCAAGTTGATTTATAGTTGCATCAGGTGGATTGCCCAAAGTCATCTCGTTCGTGCCTGGCAGTTGGTGTTGTTGAATACTCTCAGAATTCGATTTAACGTCAGTGGATTGTTCCTGCGGGTTAATTGGAACGTTAATCTCACAACGACTCATTTCTGGCAGCCTGCAATTGCGCTGAAAAGCATCAGCCAACTCTTGCTGCATTTCAGGTGGCGAGACCTTAAAAAGAGCCATCACCAATTGCACTGCTAACTTTACTTTCGGATCTTCAGCCCGTTCTGAATCTGACTTTGATGGTGCTGAAGATGCAGTGATTGGCGCACCCCCTGACGAAGCTAATGATGGCTTCTCTCTGGCAAACGTTGGGTTAGCAGCGAGTGACAGGCTTGGCTCACTGACACCACGTTGCTCAATACCGGAGCTATTGGTAAAGGAGCCTGCTGCATCTACCGGGGAAGTACCGATATCAGATTGACTGACATGTCTGGATTTAAAACTTGCAGTTGTCAGATCAGTACCTGCGCTCATCAAGGCTGACTTATCTGCGCCTGATGCAACTGAAATTTGTGGCTGAACTACCCCGCTTTGGAGAGGAAGTTGCGGTACATTCATCTGAAGAATCCTTAGTTTTACTGTGTATTTTCAGTATTCGACTTCTAGATCAAAGGAAAGTTCATCTTTTATCTGTTGGCCTCAAACTTTCTCAATGTTTCATGCATTTTCAGATGAACCCGTAAGTAGTTAACCAAATGAAATCATATTTTCTGACTAAGTGGC
>NZ_JAHHPO010000541.1 GCF_024606365.1 Endozoicomonas sp. ONNA2 | reverse complement strand
CGGCAAAGAAGAGCTTTTCTTTTCCTTTGTGCTCTTCGTGTGCTTCGTGGTTCAAAGCTTTTGCTTCTGGAATTAATAGATAGATGCTTAATGTCTATCGTAAGAGCAACTGCTACCCCGTTGCTCTGGCTCCTGCATCCATACAGCGATACCGCTGGGAGGCTGTCCCAAAATAGCACCTGTAGCGAGGATTGCGAGAGATTCAGGCTAAAGATTCCTGATTCAATAGCAGGGCTATTTTACGAAGAAGCAGGAATTTTTAGAGCAAAATTATCCACAACCACTGTAGGGGAGTCTATTCCGGGACAGCCTCCTGGCATGGTAACTGTCCACTTAGTCAGAAATAACGATTAAATTTGGCCAGCTATTTACAGCCAAAACTCAACCTTCAACATATCTGCCGCAAAACTACATCATGCCGCCCATACCACCCATACCGCCCATACCGCCCATATCAGGCATGGCTGGAGCGTCGTCCTGTGGCTCATCAGCAACCATGGCGGCAGTTGTGATCATCAGGCCTGCAACAGAGGCAGCGGCCTGCAGGGCAGAACGGGTGACCTTGGCTGGATCCAGAATGCCCATTTCGATCATGTCGCCGTATTCGCCAGTAGCTGCGTTGTAACCGAAGTTACCGGAACCCGCCTTAACCTTGTCAACAACGACAGATGCCTCATCTCCGGAGTTAGCGGCAATCTGACGCATCGGTGCTTCCAGGGCACGCAGGATCAGCTCAACACCGGCACGCTGCTCAGCGTTAATGGTTTCAACGTTGATGGCAGACAGGGCACGAACCAGGGCTACACCACCACCGGCAACCACACCTTCTTCGACCGCAGCACGGGTAGCGTGCAGGGCATCTTCAACGCGGGCTTTCTTCTCTTTCATCTCAACTTCGGTAGCAGCGCCGACCTTGACAACGGCAACACCGCCAGCCAGTTTGGCTACGCGCTCCTGCAGCTTCTCCTTGTCGTAGTCAGAAGAAGAGTTTTCGATCTCGGCACGGATCTGCTCAACCCGGGCAACGATGTCAGCCTGAACGCCAGCGCCGTCAACGATGGTGGTATCTTCTTTGGTGATCTGTACACGCTTGGCAGTTCCCAAGTCGTCCAGAGTGGCCGTTTCCAGGGACAGGCCGACCTCTTCAGAGATAACCGTAGCGCCCGTCAGTATGGCGATATCCTGCAGCATGGCCTTGCGACGATCACCAAAGCCCGGTGCCTTGACCGCAGTGACCTTAACGATACCGCGCATGTTGTTCACCACCAGCGTCGCCAGGGCTTCGCCTTCAACGTCCTCAGCAATGATCATCAGTGGCTTGCCAGCTTTGGCGACGGATTCCAGAACGGGCAGCAGCTCGCGGATGTTGGAGATTTTCTTGTCAACCAGCAGAATGAAAGGGCTTTCCAGTTCAGCGGACATTCTTTCCTGGTTGTTGATGAAGTATGGAGACAGGTAGCCCCGGTCAAACTGCATGCCTTCGACAACTTCCAGCTCGTTTTCCAGACCGCTGCCTTCTTCGACGGTAATGACGCCTTCCTTGCCAACTTTTTCCATGGCTTCTGCGATGATCTGGCCAACGATTTCATCAGAGTTGGCAGAAATAGTTCCGACCTGGGCAATGGACTTGCTGTCTTCGCAAGGCGTTGACATCGCCTTCAGCTGCTCAACAACTGCCGCTACCGCCTTGTCGATACCGCGCTTGAGGTCCATTGGGTTCATGCCGGCGGCAACGTACTTAAGACCTTCATTCAAAATAGACTGAGCCAAAACGGTAGCCGTGGTGGTACCGTCACCGGCCTGGTCGTTAGCCTGGGAAGCCACTTCCTTAACCAGCTGGGCCCCCATGTTCTGGAACTTGTCTTTCAGTTCAATTTCCTTGGCAACGGTCACGCCATCCTTGGTGATGGCAGGAGCGCCAAAGGACTTCTCAAGTAGAACGTTGCGGCCCTTGGGACCCAGAGTAGCCTTAACAGCGTCAGCCAGAATGTTGACGCCCTTGAGCATTTCTTTGCGAGCTTCGTCGCCAAATTTAACTTGTTTAGCTGCCATGGTAGATTACCCTGTGTTTGTTAAATCGGAAAATTGCGTGTAATTGCCAGGCAATCAGTCTTCCAGAACGGCGGAAATATCACTTTCAGACAGAATGATCAGCTCTTCACCGTCAATCTTCACAGTGTTTGAGTCTGCATACTTGCCGAAAATAACCTTGTCACCAACTCTGACACCAACCGGACGTTTATCACCATTGTCCAGAAACACGCCATCGCCGACGGCAACCACAACACCCTGGTTAGGCTTTTCAGCGGCAGTACCTGGCAGTACGATGCCACCGGCAGAAGTAGTTTCTTCTTCGACACGACGAACGACCACGCGATCACGCAACGGACGGATTTTCATCGATTCTTTCTCCAACAGTTTGCTTATGCCGTGCAACCTGTAAAAGGTTGCTTGTTATCAACGTAATGGCGGTAAAACGATGTACTATCGCTTCACCATGGCCCGGATTACCCGAGCCTCCCTGGTATGTACCGGGGATGAAATTAACTTTGGCACGGGCCTCTGATAAAGGCTCAAGGCCGAAGTCTTGTCAGGTGTCCACCTTAGTATGGGTGGCCGGCCCAGTTTTCATGAGGCAGA
>NZ_JAHHPO010000540.1 GCF_024606365.1 Endozoicomonas sp. ONNA2 | reverse complement strand
GGAATTGTCTGTAAATAACTTCCGCATATTCAGATGCTCCACCGCAATCATCAGGAACACTGAGTTTAAAATGGGAAAGTTATTTTTAGACGACTCCTAAGTATCAGTTCATGAGCAAGTGATTCTGCTCATGATACCGACTATTTTATGACTGGCCATTGACGTTTATTGCTGATTTAACCATAGACTCATTTATTTATATGAGATAGTAAGCAATTTGTCAAACTAACTGTTTGACCATCACCACACACTGCGCTGGCACTTCATACCAGCCCTGCTGCAAAATTACCTTTTCCCGGAACACCTCTTTTTTATCCAGATCTGTAGACAAAACCCGTTGCCAGCGGACCGCATCATCAGAATCCGGCAGTTTAAAGCGCTGGGTCTCGACCTCATTGTTTACCAGTAGCACCAGGCTGGGCTGGCTATCAACAGGGCAACGATAGCGCATCATCAGTGCGTGGCCAAGTTCATCAGGCAGCATTGCTGCTGTTAGGGGTATACCATGGGTATTAAACCATTCGAGTTCAGCGCTGTGCCACTGATGGTCGTCTGTCTGATAGCGGATTAACAACAATGGCTCTGACTTTCGTAAATGAATAAGCATTGAGCAGAACTGTTGCAGCTCAGCACCATCAGGATTCTCATCATCTTTATTATTGCCGTTGGCTCCAGCTAACCATGACCAGTCAACCCAGCCAATCGGGTTATCCTGACAGTAAACATTATTATTGCCATGCTGACTGTTGCCAAATTCATCGCCTGCCATCAGCATGGGGATACCTCGGGAAAGCATCAGCGTCGCCAGCATGTTTTTTCGCACACGCAGCCGGAGCTTTTGCATGGCCGGGTCACTGGAAGCCCCTTCAACGCCATAATTCCAGGAGAGATTATGTTGATCACCATCCTGGTTACTCTCGCCATTAGCCAGGTTGTGTCGATGCTCAAACGACACCAGGTCACGCAGGGTAAAACCATCATGACTGCAGATATAGTTAACACTTCCAGCCGGTCTGCCAGGCCCGAAAATATCCCTGGAGCCAGTCAGACGCCAGGCGATATCCACCACCTGATCTTTATCACCACGCCAGAATGACCGGATACCGCCACGGAAACGGTCATTCCACTCATGCCAGTCCCTTGGGAAGCCTCTCAGGCGGTAACCTTCCGGCCCAAGGTCCCAGGGCTCTGCAATCATTTGCCGGGTAGAAATAATGGGGTCCTGAAACACTGCCCAAAAGAATGCACTGTGAGCATCAAACTTCCGATGTCGTCTGGCCATGGTCGGTGCCAGATCAAAACGGAAACCATCGATCTGATAGTGCTCAGCCCAATACCTGAGGCTATCCATCACCAGCTTGATGGTTTGTGGACTGTCAAAATTCAGAGTATTTCCGCAACCACTGTAGTTGGTAGACATCAGATGACCACCATAGTGATCCAGCAAATAGTAATCTTTCTCAGCCAGGCCTCTCAGGCTCAGGCTTGGACCGTCAGATCCTGCTTCACAGGTGTGGTTGTAAACAACATCCATCACCACCCGGATTCCGGCGCGATGCAATTCACGAACCATTGTCTTCAATTCATTAACCGGATCTTCGATAGCATAGGACGGCTCAGGTGCCATAAGGCAGAGCGGGTTATAGCCCCAGTAGTTTTTCAACCCCAGCTTTCGTAATCTTGGCTCGCTGAGAAAACTGGTAACCGGCAATAGCTCAACCGTATTGACCCCCAGGTTCTTCAGATAATCAATAACCACAGGATGACACATCCCCAGATAAGTCCCTCGCAACGCTTCGGGAATATCCGGATGCTGCCGGGTAAAGCCCTTTACATGGCTCTCGTAAATAATACTGTCATCATGGGGGAGTTCAGGCCTGGTAACCGACTGCCAGTCAAATTGGTCGGTACTGACCACCGATTTGGGCAGCAAATGGCCATTATCCTGATCATTGAATAGCCATTGGCTTCTTTCCTTTCCTGAGTAATCATAGACAGCGGGCTGCCAGTTAATAGCCCCTTTGACCTGGCGGGCATAAGGATCCAACAACAGCTGATTAATATTAAAGCGTAACCCCTCATCCGGTGCCCAGCGGCCATCGGCACGATAGCCATAAGCCTGACCATCCTGCACGCCATTAACCAACACATGCCAGATGCCCTTTTCGGGGCCGTACATGGGAATACGCTGCTCCACCCCGGCGCTGTCAAACAGACACAGCATCATGGCTGAGGCTTCCGGTGCATATACCGCAAAGTTCACACCCACCGCCCGGGTGGGAAGCGCCGGGCGTAGCTGCTCATTGAGAAAGTTGGCCCCCGGGTGATTGCAGCTTCCAGGGCCAAAAAATTCTGATGTTAATTGTGGTTGATTCATGTATCCGAGACATCAACATATTGGAATAGGCAGGATTTTAATTTGATTCACCAACATTGCAACAAGCGCTGCCCGCTGCCCGAAAAAGATAGCCCGCTTGCGCTTTTTCTCCGTGCCTTTGTGTCTGAACACTAAATCGCCTCCAACGCCTCAGAGAGTTTTTTCACGGCAATCACCGTAAGCCCGGGAATCGGTTTTCTTGGCTGATTGGCTGCCGGAATAATGGCCCGGCTGAAACCATGCTTGGCGGCTTCGACCAGGCGTTCCTGACCATTGGCCACCGGACGGATCTCGCCGGCCAGCCCCACCTCACCAAAGGCCACCAGGTCCTGGGACAGCGGAGTATCCCGCAGGCTGGAAACCACGGTCAGCAGACTGGCCAGGTCAGCGCTGGTTTCGGTGATCTTGACGCCACCGACCACGTTCAGGAACACATCCTGGTCACTGGTAAAAATACCCCCGTGCCGGGTGAGAATGGCCAGCAGCATGGCCAGACGGTTTTGCTCCACACCAACAGTTACACGACGCGGGTTTCCCAGTTGGGATTCCACCACCAGCCCCTGTATCTCGACCAGCAGAGGCCTTGTACCTTCCCACAGGACAGAAATAATACTGCCCGAGGTCGCTTCCTGAGTTCGGGACAGGAAAATAGCCGACGGGTTTTTCACTTCCTTCATGCCGGTTTCGGT
>NZ_JAHHPO010000539.1 GCF_024606365.1 Endozoicomonas sp. ONNA2 | reverse complement strand
AATCATCAAGAACACTGAGTTTAAAATGGGAAAGTTATTTTTAGACGACTCCTAAGTCTCGAAAGTTATGCAAAATGTCCGTTTATTTTATCAGGGAAACTCAACAATGAATGTCAACTCAGGTGCTGGCACCAATAACAATGCTGTTAACAACACTGATGGATTTGCTGAAATTTTGGTTGCGGGATTTACCATTGCATCGACTATTTTTGGCTATCGCGTCTCCGCTGCCCATGTTGGCGACAACTATCTGCTTCGCGCCGGTTATGCTGGCGTTTGTGGCACCTCGGTATACCTGTTCGCTCAAAGTGTCCATCACGGTGTTGCCACCCTTTGGAATGCATCTGTGGCTATTACTGATGCCGTATCCACGGTTATGACTAACCATCTTACCCCTTTCAGTGAGGATTCCAGCATTGTCAAAGCATCAACCTACGCAGGTGCCTACTTAGGCTTGATGCACGGCCCCTTCCCTTATCGACCAGCCTGCAACCTTGTCAATCCGTCAGCACCTCCCGTTGCTTGCAGTGGCAATATCGCTCACATGGCCGAACGTCTGGTGGCTCTCCCCAGCTCAACCATGGTGGGTGCCGGTGTTGGATATCTACTGGGAAAAGGGCTGGACTTTACTGCAAAGGCAGCCGTTTCCGGTGCCAAAATGGCTGCAGATCGTCTTGGATTAAAAACCACGGTGAGCCAGAGCCCTGAGGTTGCCACGGATAGTTCCGGGAGAATCCGTCGGCAGTCAGAGTCTGCTGAAGAAATCCTGCAGAGCGGTTCCGCAGAGATGGTACGGCAAAGATCACCTGACGGAACTGAAACAGAAGCTCATCTCCAGGAAGCTGGCCAAGAATAACGCTCCTCTGGGCGATCCCGTCGCGAGGATGGTAAAAAATCGAGAATAAAAATTTCCATTTTGCAAACACAGCCACGTGTTGCGTACTAATCTCCGTAATGTCTGAACGGCACGGGTGTGGTTGTGAATGCGCCGGGATTCCCTCATTGCCTGCCAGCAGGAACTTTTTCCTGGCTTGAGCATCCTATAGGTTGCCGTACGTAAAACGCCAGATTCTTTTATCAGAGATGCCCTTTACCATGAATATCAACCCCATGAATATCAACCCCATGAATATCAACCCCATGAATAT
>NZ_JAHHPO010000538.1 GCF_024606365.1 Endozoicomonas sp. ONNA2 | reverse complement strand
TACGGGCGCTATTCTCGGACAGCCTCCTGGCCGCCCTGTTGATTACACCGCTTCTGCTCACCGGCTGCTCAGACAATGAGGTAGGCGACGTCAGCCTTGGCCTGTTCACCACCAGGGATATCAAGATCGAAACCTTTACCGATCCATTGGTTTCCGGTGTGACCTGTCATATCTCCCACATCAAGGGCAATTTTTCTCTGTCTGACCCTTCCGATATGGGCATTGCCTGTCGACAGACCGGGCCGATTACCCTGGACATGATCAACAACATCAATATGTCCAAAAGTGGCGAAGTGGTGTTCAAAACATCGAAAAGCATTCTCTGGAAGCATCTGAAAATACGGCGTATCTGGGATGAGAAAAACAAAACCCTGATCTATCTGAGTTACTCCACCAAAGAGACTGGTGGCAGCGCCAAACACTCCATGACCACCGTACCCCTGTGGCGAAACCCTGTCTGGGATCAATTAACCCAACCTGATACGCCACAATAGCTGGCACCGGTTTTCATTCTTCTTGATGTTCACTACGAAAGGCCCTGAAAAGAAGGGCACCACAAAGACACAAAGACACAAAGTTTTGCCCTGGCTAGCCTGAGCTACGCCCAACAAACAACTAAGGCTTCCTTTGTGCCTTCGTGTCTTTGTGGTTCAACGCTTTTAAAACGTTTGCAACACCTTCGGCCCCCAAATGCATACCCAAAACTCACCGATCATGCAAAATGACCATGAAAACTCCAATGATCACAACAATCAATGCCACATAAATGTCAGTGGCGTGAGCAATTGCCAGATGATCAAGCTATCCTTTGGCAAGAAGCGGTTTCGCAATAAAAACCTGATACCAGATCATTGGCTACAACAGGGTTCTGCTGTAGCTATACTTTTTCACCAAGGAGTGTTCACTCAGCAGCCCTCTGACGTCCCGATATTCAAGGCATCATGCGTATTCTTCACACATCGGACTGGCATCTTGGCCAGCACTTTATGGGCAAAAGCCGGGAGGCAGAACACCAGGCCTTTCTGGACTGGCTGATCGCTCTGGTGCAGGAGCAGGGCATCGATGCCCTGATCATTGCCGGTGATATCTTTGATACCGGTACGCCACCGAGCTATGCAAGAAGGCTGTACAGCCGCTTTATTGTCAGCCTGCAAAGCACCCACTGTCGTCAGCTTATCGTCATTGGCGGCAACCATGACTCGGTGGCCACACTGAATGAGTCAAGGGAGTTGCTGGCCTACCTGAATACCTTTGTGGTGGGTGGCGTCAGCCAGGATGCCCGGGAGCAGGTGCTGGTGTTGCACAACGCCGAGGGCAATCCCGGTGCGGTGATTTGCGCCATTCCTTTTGTGCGCCCGCGGGATGTGCTGGAAAGTCAGGCGGGGGAGAGCTCAGAGGATAAGCAACAGGCACTGCAACAGGCGATCGCCGCCCACTATCAGACCATTTATGCAGAGGCTGAAAAGCTGGCAGGGGAACGGCTACCCATTATTGCCACGGGCCATTTAACGACAGTGGGTGGGCAGCTGAGCGAATCCGTGCGGGAGATTTACATTGGCACCCTGGCGGCATTTCCGGTTTCCGCATTTCCCGGGGCCCATTACATTGCCCTCGGCCACCTGCACAGGCCACAGGTCGTGGCGAAGCAGGAACATATCCGCTACTCAGGTTCACCAATCCCGCTGAGTTTCGATGAGGCCGGATCGGATAAACAGGTCATCATTGTCGACTTCAAGGGCAATGAGCTGAATAAAATTGAGTCCGTCATGGTGCCGGTCTTCAGGCCCCTGATCAGTCTCAAGGGTTCACTGGACAGTATTGACCAGCAGCTGGCCGCTCTTGCTGCGAATGAGCAGGCAGCACTCAATCCATGGCTGGAGATTGAAATCACCAGTGAAACCTACCTCCATGACCTGCAAAGCCACGTCGAACAGTTGGTCTTGGCCAGGGAGGAGCTGTCCTCATTCGAACTATTGCGGGTAAGGAGAAAACGGGAAAAGGCAGCACCATCCCTGACCGTTGCGGACCAGGAAAGTCTGGCTGAGTTGCGCGTTGAAGATGTTTTTCAGCAACGGCTAAAGCAGGAAGAGCTGACAGACGAACAGCGTCAGCAGCTGACCGGTGCCTTTCAGGAAATACTGGAAAACGTCTATGCAACAGAGGATGCAACAGATCATGGGCAACCAACACTGGTACCCGATGATAAGAGGGAAAACGCCTGATGAAAATTCTCAGCCTGCGCCTGAAAAATATCAACTCCCTCAGGGGCGAGTGGAAAATAGACTTCCAGAGTAAACCTTTTACCAACAGTGGGCTATTTGCCATTACCGGCCCGACCGGCGCGGGCAAAACCACGCTACTGGATGCCATCTGCCTTGCCCTGTACCACCAGACTCCCCGTCTGGCCACCATCTCCGCCTCCGATAATGAGCTGATGACACGACATACGTCGGATTCTCTGGCCGAAGTTGAGTTTGAAGTTAAAGGTCAAGCCTGGCGGGGCTTCTGGTCACAACGCCGGGCCAGGGGAAAAACCGATGGCAAGTTGCAGGCACCGCAGGTTGAGCTGGCCCACAGTGACGGTACGATTATTACCACCCGTATCAGCGACAAATTGAAAAAGATCAGTGAGCTGACCGGGCTGGACTTCGGCCGTTTCACCAAATCCATGATGCTGGCCCAGGGTGGTTTTGCCGCCTTTCTCGAAGCCAGTGCCAATGACCGGGCAGAACTACTGGAGGAGTTGACCGGAACCGAGATCTACGGAGAGATCTCCCGTCGGGCCTTTGAGCGCATGCGCACCGAAGCGCAGCAATTGGACCTGTTAAAGGTCAGGGCGGGGGGGATCGCGCTACTGGACGACGATCGACTTGCACAACTGAGACAGGAACAGAATCTTCTTGCCGGTCAACAAGAAGAAACCGGCAATGACCGCCTCTCCCTGACCCATCAGAAGCGCTGGCTGGAAGAGCTGGCCAACAAGGAAGGTGAACAGGAGAAAGCCCGGGCGTCATTGGACCATGCCCGGCAACAACAAGCGGAAAACAGCGGACAAATAAACCGCCTGGAACAGTCCCTGCCCGCCATGGAGCTTTTGCCGGACTGGGAGCGGTTGGGCGAACTGCAACAAAAGCAGCAACGGATAAAAAAGACACTGACTGAATATCAACAGGAACAACGGGTCGCCACCGAACAGGCCCAACAGCTACAGAAGCAGTGCCAGATTCAGTCAAGTGCCTGGGAAAGCTATCAGCAGGAGCAGGAGCAAACTGAATCCCTGCTAGAGCAGGTCATCCCCCTGGATGCAGACTTGCAGAGGCTAACCAATGAGCAACAGGCCGTCAAAGGCAAATTGCAGGACGCTGAACATGAGCGGGAGATACTGAACACCAGCATGGCCGATGACCAGCAGTCCCTGGAACAACTGACTGATCAGCTCCGGGTGGCTAGCCATTACCTGGAACAGAATGTCCACCAGCAAACACTGGGAGAGCAGCTACCCGTATTACAAACGCTGTTTGAGCAGCGGGAGGCCGCCAGCCTGGGTGAACAACAGCTTATCCGGACTATCCACCAGTCAGGGCAGGAGCGCCAGCAGCTGGACGCACAATACCAGACACTGGAAGACCATATCCAGTCCCTGGCCAGAACCCTGGCACAACGGGTCAGCCAGAATAAAGCGCTGCTTGAGCAGAGAGTCACCCTGTTAAATGGCCAGGAAGAAGAGCAGCTGCACAGTGATCAGCAACAGTGGCATGACCAATACCCAATATGGCTCAATCTGCATAACCTTAACCAGCAATTTATCAACTGCACCGCTGATTTACACAAAGAGCAGGGCCTCCACAGCAACCTGCTGCAATCGGCAGCACAGTTCAACGACAACATTGAAAGATGCAGGGCACAGTACCGCAATGCCAGGCAACACTGTCATGACCTTGAGCAGCTGTTAACCCGGGAGCGGCAGATCACCAGCCTTAAGGACTATCGCAACCAACTGCAGGCAGGAGAGGCTTGCCCACTTTGCGGGGCGAGAGAACACCCGGCGATTGAACATTATCAGCAGTTGAATATTTCCGATACCGAACACCGTTTAACTACCAGGCAACGGGAACTGGAGCAATTGCAGCTTCAGGGCGAAAAGTTGGGCAAAGAGGCTGCGCGTCTGCAGGTACAACTGGAATCGTCAGAACAGACCAGCAACAAGCTGCAAAACCAGATTGCCCTGGTCACATCCGATTGGTCCACCACCAGCAAAGTTCTGTCTCTTTCCCTATTGATCAACAACACTGAGGAATTTCAGCGCCATTTTAACCGGTTTTCCCAGGCCGGGGAGGCCCGGAAAAAGCAGCTTGAGGCACTGAGTCAGCTTAATCGCCGCATGCAACTTGAACAGCAGCAGTTGGACCAGCTGAATAACGACATTACCCAACACACCCACCAACGGGATGTTAACCAGCAGCAAAAACGCCAGATTGACCAACAGCTGTCTGATAAACGTCAGCAGCTTGAGCAAAGCCAACAGGCCAGGCTGGCGTTAGACGACAAGGTCAGGATAAGGATTGAACATCAGCTGCATCTGCCCATCCCCACCCTGTCGGAGCAGTACGCATGGCTGAGCCAGCAGGAAAAAAACTGGCAGCAATGGCAGCGCATCACCGCTGAACAACAAATGCTGAATGAGAAAATCCAGACCATAAGCCAACGGCTGAGTCTCAAGCAGCAAAACCGGCAAAAAGCGGACGGGCTGATGGGTGAATTTCAGCAAACACTGGATAACATCAACGTCCAGAGACAACAGCAGCAAC
>NZ_JAHHPO010000537.1 GCF_024606365.1 Endozoicomonas sp. ONNA2 | reverse complement strand
TATATTAAATTGGTAAAATTCTTCCGGTGCAATCAAAACCTTACGGATTCAGGTCCCAATATGTACCTGAATTGTCCGGTAGACAACTGTGGTGAGCAATTTACCTCTTTCTCAAAGAGTCTGGGTAATCGGCTGGTGCGGTCTTTGATGAGCGAGATCGGGATTCTTGATAATTACGAGCTGGCATTAACGGTATATGTAAGAGAATATGCAAGGCAGTTATGACTGAGTCTGATTACGCAAAGATGGTTATTAAAGAATTACCTGCTGCTAATCTTGATTCGCTTTCAATTCGCTCATTTTTGATGTTAGTGAGTCCAATAATTTCGTATTATGCCTTGCCGTTGGTGAGAGATTATTTTCAGCAACAACTGTATTCGAATGACAAGGAAAATGGAGTTCTGTTTCCTGTTCAATAACATCGCTGCTCCATTTTACATTCGATCCATTTTTTGCCCCATCGGGAGAAAGCACTCCGGACAAGGGATTCAGCTGTTGTTGCAGGAATCGAACCACATCCTGGTGGCCCTCTTGCTCAGCAATGGAAAGTACGTCCGCATTGTTGGCCGGGTTGGAGTAGTGAATGTTGGCACCTTGTTGACACAGGTACATGACGGTACTCAGACGACCAGACTGTGATGCAGTCCAAAGTGCGCTGCCAAGGCTCTGGCATTCCACATTAACGTCAGCCCCAAGCTCAACAAGATACTTCACCACATCAATATCACCTCTTTGCGCTGCTAACCAGAGGGGTTGAGAGATGTCAGGCCCGGGAGCTGCACTGAAATGGGTCTGGAATGCGCCAAGCAGGTACTTTATTGCGTTCAGTCGGCCTTGAAGAGACGCTTGAATGAGTGCCATGGAAAAGTATGACGGCTCGATATGCTGCAGTATTGCCTTCTCTTCAAACAGGTATTCTAATACGGGGCAATGACCTCCGTTTGCAGCGGCATTGAGCAAACGGCCTGCTTCACAGGTTGCGGATTGATGCACCAGGCACTTGACCAGCCCAAGGTGTCCTTGCGCTGCGGCCTCAACGACAGGCGTAGTGCGCCCACGACTGTTGGCATTAACATCTGCACCTTTTTCCAGCAGATATTCCACAATCTTCCCGAAACCCCTCCTTGTTGCTGTGTAGATAGGGGTAAAAAAGCCTGAATGAGCGGCATCGACATTGACGCCCCGGTCAAGCAGGTATGCCACGGTATCCAGACTGCCAGCGCTGGCTGCCCAATAGAGTGGCGAACCCCACCCGGCATCGTGAAGTCTTGCGCCCTTGCTGTCCAGGAATTTGGCCAGTTCAAAGTGCCCCTGGGCGCAGGCCTGGCATATTGGGGTTTGTTGGCCTCGGCAGTTGGCATGAATGTCTGCACCTTTGTCCAGTAGCCACGCCACCGCTTCGATGGAGCCACTGCGGGCCGCGGAAGAGATCGGGGAATAGTAACCCCTCGCATCAATGTTGATGGTTGCCCTGCTGGCAATGTAATCCATCATCACCACCTTGCCACCCTCTGCAGCGTGGCGGAACAGGGGGGTGCCAACGCCAGGAGCATCAATTCTCAGCTTATAACGCTCAAGCAAGTACTCCACCAGTTGCCAACTGCCAGAATAGGCAGCAGCCTCAATGGGGTAGGGTTTTTTCCAAGGGTTGGTATTACTGTTGATGGCGTCGAAGTCTTCGCAACCGGCGTTGATGTCCGCCCCCTGGTCAAGCAGATATTTGACCGTTTGCAGTTTACCGCTGAAACAGGCTGCCCAGATCAGGGTATTTTCACCGGTTTCACCATGGCTATTGTTTGCGCCTCGCTCAAGCAGTAACCTGACCAGCTCAAAATGGCCGCAGGATGCCGCGGCATAAACCGGGGTAAGCTGCCCGGTACTCTGGTTATCAATGTCCTCGCCCCGATTGAGCAGATACTCTACGACTCTGGAAAACCCCATTCTGGCGGCATGGTGAATCGGGGCATCCCTGCCCGGGCAGCCGATTTGCAAACGGGCACCGTTCTTTTCCAGAAACGCCACCAAATCCTGATGGCCACCTTTAATGGCCCAGTACAGTGGCGAATTGACACCTGTGGTGCTGCCAGCCTGTATGTCGGCATGATGTTCCAGCAGAATCTGGACGATCTCCCGATGCCCGGCAGCGGCAGCTCCTGTCAGTGGTGCAATGAGAGGGTTAGTGCACTCAAGATGTGCCCCCGAAGACAGCAGAAGCTTTACCAATTCAGGATTGCCAGTGATTGCGGCCAGCCAGAGCGGGGTGTATGGCAATTCTTGCTCAACAGCCCTGACCAGTTGGGCAGCGATAGAGGGGTCTACTCCGCTAATGTTGACAGGTTGTTGATCCAATGTCGCAATCTGGCTGGAGAGGTTGCAATTAACATCGGCACCCTGTTGAAGCAATACTGAAATGGCGTGAATTTCTCCATTCAAAATTCCAGACACCAATTGCCATTGCCAGTTTTCCGGCAGGGGCTGTGGGTTATGATGCCCTGATGGTGTGATGGTTCTTGCCGTCAGGGCAGTGTCCGGTACAGGGCTGTTATGGGCAAGGGAAGTGTCTTTTGGCAAGACAGGAACCGGGGCTGACGACTTATCCGTGGCATCAAGTCCAGACGGCATTGTGCTGGTGAATGCCATCTGATTATCAGAACTGCAACCCGAACTATGCATTTTTTTATTCCTGTTCAGTTATCGGAAACCTTTTCAATACTTCGGACTCTTTTTTTTCTCAAAAATACCCTGTGATGAGTAAATCACCCAATAATATATAGACACCAATATTTGCTGATTCAAATAATTCATGAACGACATAGTACAGAATGCTTTGGACGCTATGCCTATGCTGAAAAAGCCACAGAAAATCTTCATCCTATTACTTCTTTCAGCACTTGTCGTATTTCAGGGAAAGGCTACCTTTGAGCAGATACTCATCAATAAGCGAAAAACGATTTAGCTGTTGGCACGGTCGAATATTTGACTTCTCCATGTTTAACTGACTGATGTTGTCAGATCCACTTTCACAGGCCGGTGAGCTGATTGCGGCCCTTGATGCGAGTTTCAGCGGATTTTTATTGACCGTAGTCATTAAAACATCCGTTACGCTCATGCATAATGGCACTAAAAAAATCAAAATATCCGACAAGAGAGGAAAAATTATGCGTGGAATTACCAAGGTTCTGGCCGTTGTGGATACCAGAAAGGCGCAACAGCTTGCCCTTGAACGGGCCAGCCAGATCTGTCGGGTAACCGGCGCTGCCCTGCATATTCTTGCGCCAAACCCCAAAGCGGATAGTGAATCAATGGTTCGACTGGAAGCACTGGCTGAGCCACTGATGGCTCAGGGTCAGGAGGTTTATCTGCATGAAACCTGGCATGACTCTGTGATAGAAACCATTATTCATGTGCGGCAGATGGAACGCTGTCACCTTGTGGTCAAGGACGCCAAGCTCATCACCGCCCTTCAGAAAGCCTTTTCTACGCCTGAAGACTGGAGCCTCCTGCGTCGCTGCCGGGTTCCTGTACTGCTGGTTCATGATAATAGCAACTGGACCAGCGGCAAAATCCTTGCTGCCATAAACGCCGACCCAAGGGATCACTACCACAGCGTGCTTAACCAGGCGATCCTGCAGTACGCTACGGACATTGCCCATGTGTTCTCGTCACAACTGCATCTGGCCACCGCTTACCCGACAACGATGCTGGCGATTCAGGATCATGGTGATGGACTGACGGACAAGGACTACTACCAAAAGCATTGTCAGGAATATGCCCGGACGTTCATTCTGAACGAAGACTATTTCCATATTAAACCGGGCCCAACCGAGACCATGATCCCCGCGCTGCTTACAGAAATCGATGCCAAACTGCTGATTCTTGGCACTCACGCAAGAACCGGTATTAGTGCCTTTGCGATTGGCAATACCGCTGAACACCTTATCTCTGAGGTTAAAACCGATATTCTGGTACTTCAGCCTAAACACCATATGATCCCACTGGAACGGGAATTGGGTAAATAGGCCGTCATAACAGCTGCCAGACCCCATGCTCGCAGCTGTTGCAAAATAAATTCAGCTCTTTGCCGTGAAAAATATTTTGCTTAACCATTTTTCTTCCCTGAGGGTGGCGTCAGGAGGCTGTCCGAGAATAGACTGCCCTACGCGGCAACTGCTCCTGCGTTGCTCTAGCTCCTGCATTCATGCAGTCGTGCGGTGGCAGAAAATTGGTCTAAAAAGCCGGAAATTTTTAGTAAATAGAACTACTATTC
>NZ_JAHHPO010000048.1 GCF_024606365.1 Endozoicomonas sp. ONNA2 | reverse complement strand
TCCTGTCTTATATCACCGCCTGCGCGGCCCGGCCCGATTGGGCGATGCTTTACGATAGGTTTGGTAATTAATCTTTCCTGGTTAAGATATCTTGGCGTTAAAACCAATTTTCAAACTCACATTGTCTGGTGTTGGAACTATTTGGGGTCTGGGCATGTTCACGGCAAAGTATTCAATATTTTGCCAGGCAGGCCATTTTGCTGGCATGCAAAGCCGTATCGATGGTACTTGCTGGTCGTTTCAGGGCAAGGTTACGCAGTTTAGCAATAGTATCAGCCCGTTCGTTATTCCGATAATATTGCGGAGCGTATTGGGGGGTAATTCCCAATTTCTCACTGAAAATTTGACTATCAAGCATTCTGAAAACATTTGTATTTGGTACATACGTCAATCGTTGGGAACATTCTTTGAACCATTCATCAATCGCTCTGGTTTGCCTGCTTCCCAGTTTTGCTGTGACTTTGACACTTCGTGACCAGGCTTGGCTTAAGCTTTCCCAGGAAATCTCCACCTGTTGGCTTTCCTGATTCGGTTTGACGAGACAATGCATAATAAGGCAGCCATTGATTATAGAACGCATTGCTTTGGGATCGAGACCTATAGATTTCAGGGTATCCGGAAAATCAAGCGTGATCTGCAAATAAAACAGACATACCTCAGAAGAGGGGATGGGCAGATTATTGTAGTGACTGGTTAATACTTTTTTGAGGATTTCCTTTTCGCCATCTGCCAACATGCCAGCGGCACGCATATCATCCATAATCATACTGATCAGCCTGGATTCAGGGTATGTCATTTGTGCCAGCGCCGAAGTCATTTTTTCGTGGATATATTCTCGTTTTTTCTGCACCAAAGGCTCATCACCGGGAAACATTCTGTTGGCCTCCAGGTCGATGATGGCTTGCTGATAACTCAAGTTAACTTGTTTGGGTGTCCGGGGATATACACCGAAGCACTGCTGGTAGCTTAGCTGACGCCTGAACAGTTGGATCGCTCGAAATGTTTTTTCAGCTGCTTCAGCATCAACAAACAGTGCCTGATTTTGCTGAATGAGTAACTTTATGGCTTGTTCCCGTTCAGTGCTCGGATTGTCACCTTCAATGGTGATTCGCTTTAGCTCATAAACCAGGTTGTTCTTGAGAGCTTCGGATGCCTCTTCATTCCATCCCTTTGCCATCAAGGTTTCCAGACTGAATACACAATCATCCAAACTTTGAAGACCAACTCTTTCAGATTTATCCAGGGGCATTTTCACATTAATGACTGTGGCGACCGCGCATTCGGCAATGAATCTCTTGCCTTGCTGCTCTTGGGCAATGCATTTATATAAGTCATATTTACCCGCCATGGCATTCTCAAGCAATGTAAAGTTAATCAATAATGCATTGGTTTTGATTATTTTGATTTTACGAGACAGCTCATCATGAGCATTATTGCTACTTTGGCCAAGAGCGCAGCCGGGATATAAATGCCGGGGCGTAGCTGGTTTCACCTGCCTTCCAAGATGGTTGGCGGCAGTGATATCTGTTTGCGTGGCTACATCCCGGCTCCCAACAGCAGGGAATTGTGGATGAACGGATTTGGGTAGAATATTCATGATAATTGGCACTCCAGATATAATCTGCCAGTATTTTTTTGTACCTTGCCATTGACTGTAAGCCAATCAAAAAGTTCAATAGAATCGGTTAATGGAATGATCAGATCATCTTTTAGTCAACACTTATAAATTATTTAACTAACCTTGAGTCTCTTCTGATTTAAAGTTGTACTATTTGAGCAAATATAATCGGTAGTTGCTACAGTGGACTCTCAGCGGACATAATTCAAAAATCTCAGCATTTGATTACGACGCTTTTTAAACCGCGAGTCGACTTCCAGAAGATTGACAATCTCGGTTAATCCTTGCTGACTGGCTTTTGTCGCAGCAGTATGGAGTACTTTGTTAGACATATTAATTTCTGTACGTTCGTCATTAATCAGTAGTTTTGCACACTCTATATGCTTTTTATATATGGATAATATAAGCGCTGTATTCCCATCAAAATTAGTGCTATTAACATCAATGTCGGCTCTGGACAGTAACACACTGACGCAATCACTGTACCCCATATAAACCGCGCTGAGCAAAGGCGTAAAGCCGTTTTCGTTTTTGCTATTAACCTGAAGGTCAGAATACATCAGTAATTTTTCGACAATTTTTGTATGGCCTTTTGCGGCGGCCAAGTTCAGAGGCGACCAGTTACGTTTACTCTTCCCATCAATCTCAATGCCAGGTGCGTTTAGTAACAAAGCAACACAATCTATGTGTCCATTGTTGGCAGCATTGTGCAGGGGAGTATAGCCATTGTTAGCCTTGGCATTAATCGCAATGCCGACCTGGCGCAGTAATGCCTCAACACAGTTTGCGTGTCCCTTTGAGGCAGCGCGGTTCAAAGGGGTATAACCTTTAAAGTCTTTGTGGTTAACCTTTATACCTCTTAATTTCAATAGATAGCTTAATCCAGATATAATTCCCTGCCGCGCAAAGAGACCAAGAGGGGATTCCTTGCGATCATTCAAGAGGCCAGCCTGTTCATCACAATGTCCGGTTAACAGGATATGGGACATGGTTACTGCCATCTTCTTGCTCGCTGCTTGTCTGAATAATCGTTTGCAATCTCCCGGTAGCAACAGATTTTTGATATTTTCTTCTGAAAAACCAGCAATTTGCCAGATGGTTAAAGATAGTGTCACTGCCGATATCGTTATTCCCTGTTGCTGAAGTATGGTCAGAACCGGTGCCAGTAGTGGGGTATCAATCAACCAGCACAGAGTGTCCGGTGAAATGGTTGTTATGCCGCTACTGACCAATTGGTCACAGTCACACTGGCACAATCGCCCTGTAAATTCGTCATTGTTGCAAGTGAGCTTGTCAGTCAATTGATTAGAAAGTGCCTGAACCAACGGTTTTGGTGCTTTACTGAGCTGTTCAAAACTCGGCTGATGGGAAAAAAATGCGGCGATATCCTCGGCCTTGTGAGTCTGTTCCATTGCCTGGGTCAGGAGCGCATAACTGGTCTGCTCCGGCCAGGTACTGAAGTCAATTGACGTTAAATGAGGCAGCACAAGCGTTCTGTGATTGTCTGTTTCAAAAGTACAGGGTTGCTCTGCGTTCAGAGATGGAGCGTGGGTAAATACCCAAAAGAAAAGTTCGTTAATCGTGCCAATATACAGTTGTGAATCGGTTCCGCCAGCAATGGCGAGAAATACTTTGGTGGATGACCCGAAGAAATGGTTGGTTACCCAGGCCATCAGTTTTTCCTGATACCGATCCATGCGGTAGCAAGCATTTTCAGCCTGATCGATCAATGCCCACAGATCGAGCTGCTCTTCAGCTTTTTTTGCCAACAAACAGTTGACTGGTCTGAACACGGAACTGTTCAGCGTTTCGGTTCTGTCCGGGGTTAACTCGGTGCTGGCAATGACATCGGTTTCCCATATCGATACCCCCAGTTTTCGCAAGGCAGCCCGCAACTGATCAGACCATTCAGTGACGATTTTGCGAAGTACTGTACATGCGTTGACTGACAGGGGTGCCGCAGCAAGAAAACGTTGCACAAGGGCATCGTTCAGATGGGTCCTGGCCTCTGGGTCAGCCTCTGAAGGCAGTCCCAGGGGCTCGCAATAGAGATTGTAAAAACTGTTATACCAGTGGACTTCGTTGCCCGACGGAATATGAACGAGTCCCTGCCGTTGCTGTAGAAACATAAATGAAAGAATAAATTGATCGAACAACTCCTGCCTTGCCTTGAACAGTGTTGCGTCCTCCCCTCCCTGAGACGCTTTGAGATGCAGGAAAGTATTGGAAAAACGGGTATGAATACCCGCAGGACAGTGCTGGATATCGTTCAAACAGTCATGAAGTATTAAGGTAATGTGCGCTATTTGATGTGCGCTGGTGTCAGCGTTTTCAAGTTCCTTTACCATCTGATGGACATGGAAACGGGTCTCTCGATACAAGGGCAACACTTTGTCGCTGTCAAACCTTCCATCAGGGTCATCTATGTTTTTATAAAAAATGTCGATAGTCTTGTCGTACTTGCCATTAACATAGGAGTGAGCCAAACATTTCAGTTTTTCTATGTCACTCAGAAATTGACATTTGATGGCACTGAAATATTCGCAGTACAAAAGGTCCTGGTAATTATTAATGCTGGCAGGCATTTCAATATAATCATCCTGGCTTGCAGGTATTTCCACTGATTCCCCGGTAGTTGGCAGAGGGGGTTGCCAAGGCTGGAAAAGTCTCAAATAATTGGTAGAAGGGGCTGTTAGCATGATCAGGATTACCCAATAATTATTGGCATTGTTAATAAATTACACAGTTTATTTTTTTTGAAAAACCAGAAGGCTGTCCGAGAATAGACTGCCTGACTGCGGCCGCAGCAAATTGACCTGAAAATTCCGTTTTGTTCAGCAAATAGCACCACTATTCACTTCACAA
>NZ_JAHHPO010000536.1 GCF_024606365.1 Endozoicomonas sp. ONNA2 | reverse complement strand
ACCAATTTATCGCAACCGCAGTAGGGCAGTCTATTCTCGGACAGCCTCCTGGCATTGCGGGAAAGTGCTGGTCAGATGTATTCTGATCTGCAGGCAGCGTTTTCTGCCCTTTACAAGGGGGCTCCTGTGGGTAATACCATTGAAAGCATCGCTTCAAACCCGAAGGTAACCGATCGGCGACTGTCACAGGCTTATCAGCAGCAGCTCAGGGTGTATTTGCAGCAAGGTGAAACTCAGGCGGCCCCGGGATTGATTGATCAGTCAAGGATGCTTCTTACTCATATAGATTCGCTGTTCTGAAGGCGATTCGAGCCGTCAGCCCGTTTTCAGGCCCTGCGTGGGAATACATGAAACACTGACCCGAACGCCAATGATGGGCGGAGGATTGAAGGGTTTAAATGCCGCCAAAACAGGTTTTGCCTTCAACCGCCAGCATCTCTTATTTCCCAAACTGTAAGAGTGATATGTGACGTGTCGTCCTCCGTATTACGTCCCAGGACCACCACTTCATGCTCTGATATTGGATTGAAGCATGCGTGCACGATATCGTGTTGCTCGATAGCTCCCTTGAGTGACCAGTGCTTTTGATCGCTGCACCCCAGGATTCCTGAAAACGAAGGGTTGTAAGTCAGCACATGAAGGCCAGACAGACTAAAGCAGGGTGTGGTGGCTGGGGCGCAATCCCTGGTGATGATTTGAATTGACCATTCTCCTGCCTGGCTCTTTCCCCAGATGCAGACCTTGCCAAAATAGGTGCCGGTCAGAAAATGGCTGTCAGATGGACTGAATAGCGCCATATTCACAGGGAAATCATGCGTGAGCCTTATTTCTGAGTTAAGCCTTGCTGTTGATGCGTCGTATAACTCCCCGGGCAAGAAACAATTGTTCAGTGACCAGTCAGACCATTTTTCCGGTCTGTGCCACAGCAGTACATCATGGCTATGCCGCTGATCATGGGGGGCACATGTAGTGAACAAGTATTTATCGGCAGGGCTGAAGTCAATCAGATAGAATTCCGGGAAGATCAAAGTCTCTTGCCATCTCCCCGATGGTTCCGGGCTGTGAATTGAAACCCGTCCGGAGAAACCGAAAGAATTGGTGCGAATGCACACCAGAAGCTGATCTGTCACCTGGCTGAAGCTGGCATGCGTAATACGCTCTGATCTGCAGCGTACTAAATGCTGTGCTAACCAGGCTCCATGATCATCCAGAGATAACACAGTCACTTGACCCATAAGCCGTTGCAACAGTACCAGGTGCCGCTCCGAAGGACTGAACAGGACTTTATCAATTAATACTATTTTCGGGGAGAGTTCCATAACCTCCATTTCCAGCCAATCTTCATTTTCGTCCATACGCCAGACGATGACAGGGTCGAAATCGCTATAGCTCACCATATATTTCCCTGAAGGGCTGAATTGGGCAGTCGGATCTGGCAACGTTACCTTGCCGACAACGTCCCAACAGTGGTGAGCATGGCGCAAGGTATTAACGCAACCCTCGCTGTTGCAGGTTAACAGGCGATTTTTGCCAGCACTGAAATTTGCCGCGGTAATCACCCGATTGCCGCTGTTATTGGACCCATTAAGTGGCTCTTTTGACCATTGCCCCTGATCATTTCTGGCCAATACTTGAGAGTCATTCAAACAGTTGCCATAAAACAACAGATGACCACTGGACGGGCTGAAGCAAACATCCAGAGTAGCACCGGTCTGAAAATATGAATCTCTTGCTTCACTCACAGGGAGCGTGACTTTATATCGCTCAACCGGATGGTACGACCAGCATTTTTCCATATTTCTCAAGGTGGCAAGGCTTAGCAGTGCGGACATCTGCGGGAGGTTTTTTACTATCCTGTTTCTGAATGATATCAGTTTGTCGTTGGGTGGTGCTGGATTGGCAAATGGATGAAAGTCCAGACTTTTTTTCTTCTGCAGGGCATTTTGCCGGTATTGTTCCCGGAAGCTTCGGGGAAGCCGGGCAAAATAAGACAGTTGCCGGATATAATCGAACTCTTTAACCACTTCGCGAAATGTCAGACAGGTTGCATTTACCTGGCGGATATCATCGAATTCCAGATAGT
>NZ_JAHHPO010000535.1 GCF_024606365.1 Endozoicomonas sp. ONNA2 | reverse complement strand
CTGTAGAAATGTCGAAGTTATTTCAGGACAGCTCCTTATGTTCTGGCCTATATCCTCAACGGGCTTCTTGTCGATATAGACTGTATATCAGGTGAACAGAAAACAGTGTGCGGGGAAGCTGGAATTGAACAAGCGACTGGGTATTTTATTATGCGATGAACATCATCCAGACTCTATCAAGCGTTTTGGTTCCTTTGATAATGATTACAAAATGATGGTTGAGCGTGTGATGCCCGGTCAGTGGCAGTATTCTGTCTGGCGCTGTTATCAAGACAGTTTCCCATCCTCCGTTGACCAATGTGACGCATGGGTTATCAGTGGCAGCAAGTCTTCTGCCTATGACTCAGAGCCGTGGATACTGAAACTCAAACGTTTGATTGTCGACCTTGCCATGAGCGATTCATTGCTGGTGGGCATCTGCTTTGGTCATCAGATCATTCATCAGTCCCTGGGCGGCCGTGTTCAGAAGTTCCCCGGAGGATGGGGGTTAGGCGCTTATCCTGTGAAAGCGTTGTCTGATTTCGGGAGTTTCAAGTCAGGCAGCACTATTCGCGTTCTGGCGGTTCACCAGGATCAGGTTGATCTATTGGCTCCGGGCTTTTCCTTGCTGGCAACCTCGGATTTCTGCGAGAACGCCATTACACGACGGAGTTCTAAAATTCTGACCTGGCAGGCGCATCCTGAATTTATTGACGGATTTTTTATCGATGTGTGTGCAAGGCTGCGCACAATGGTGGCAGATCGATTGATTGATCAGGCAGTAGGAGCGATTGGATTGCCTGATGACCGGCATCAGGCAGGAAAGACCATCGTTCACTTTCTTGCAGGAAATGGGCTGGGCCAAGAGGCAACAGATCGCCCTGTTTAAACCATTCAAGCTCAGTTCGTTTGCATTTTTTTCCCGGCTCTCTGGCAGAGCATATCCAACAATAACCCACAATTACCTTCTGTTACCCGGTCTCGGGGGATCATCTCGAGCCAGCCGCCTTTACCTGCTATCACAATAATATTGTCTTCTACCGTGATCATCTTTACTTGCCGATAGGGGCGAAATGCCGGTTTCAGTAATGATGAACGGATGCTGATACCCTGTTCATCAAGACACAGAGTGCGGGTTTCCAGGTCAAGGTCCGGCTGGTAATGAAGGCCAAAGCGTTTATGCACAGCATACTTGAGGCCAAGATTCAGTATCCAGAAGGTAATAAAGGCAGAGCCAAAGATTCCGGAAAGCAGAATATTGCCCAGGTTGTTCTGAAAGACCAGCAGGGGCATCAGTAAACAGACCAGTGACGCAACCCAGATCACCAGCGTATGTTTCGGGCTGTATTTAATCATCAACTGATTGATGCGGTTCTGGGCTTGCCCGGTTATGTGATAAGTGACGTGCATCAGAGTGTTTCGGCCTTGCGATAGTTGCCATCGTAGTCGAACAGCTTATCAATGATTTTCCAGTAATGCTTTTCCTTCTGCGCGATCACAAAATCAGGCTTGCGAAATTTTTTCCGGCTGTGGATAACATTAGCCACCGTTGACGGCCGAAATGGCTCAGCACGATTAATCAGGGCGTGCTTGCCAAAATGATGATAGAACGCACCTTGTTGGGATGGGGTATCCAGCCGGAAAAACTCATTGACCTCGGCACCATCTTCATCGTGGTAGGTGATTTTGATGCGCTGTTTGCCCCGGGCGTCCTGATCAGCACTCATGTCCATTCCAGAGCAGCGGATCACCAGGCAATTTTTCAGGTTCAGGGCGTCCCGCAGCTTTTTATCCGGATCAACCAGAGCGTTCTGGCAACTGTGGCACTTTCTGGCGGCTATATCGTTTTCAGCACCGCATTGGTCACACTCTTTAAAGCGGTAGCGAAACTCACACCGTTCTTTCACTTCGCTACCGTTGTCATCCAAAAACGCTTCAAAGCCCTGGCAGCGGCGACCATAGTGTTCAACCAGATCGCCATCGCTATCGACCACCCCCCAGAAATGGTTCTCGTGGCCACAGGCAGGACAGGGAACCGTGACCGGTACCGCCTTTGAATCCGGTGTTGGCTCACCCACTTCCGGGCTGTATAAGCTGAAGCGGTTGCCCGCATAATCAATAATCAAACAGTCTTTTTTGTCCGGTGCCAGACGCAGCCCCCGACCTGCGATCTGCTGATACAGGCTGGCGGATTCGGTTGGCCGCAATATGGCGATCAGGTCCACGTGGGGCGCATCAAAACCGGTGGTGAGCACAGACACATTCACCAGGAATTTAAGCTGCTGCTGTTTGAAGGCGGCAATCAGCCGGTCCCGCTCTTTTGCGGGTGTATCACCGATAATCAGGGCACTCTCATCGTTTGGCAGGTATCCCATAATCTCACGGGCATGGTCTACTGTTGAGGCAAACACCATGACACCCTTTCGGGTAGCGGCTTCTTTTTTTACCTGATGGATGATTTCCCGGGTGGCCCGGGTTTTTCCTTGTAACAACTGGTTCAGCGCCTGTTCTTGATAACGGCCAAAGCGATCCCTGGATAGTTGGCTGAAGTCGTAGAAAACAATGGGTGCATCAATCACCACGGGCATCGTGAGATAACCGTTGTCAACCATGTAGGACAGTGGCAGCTCAAATAGGCACTCCCGGAAAAAACGGGGCTCTTCTGTCCTGACCGACCCTTTATGTCCGGCACTTCGGTAATACTGGTACAGCCAGCCCATTCCCAGACGATAGGGGGTAGCTGTCAGACCGAGAACCTTAAGGTCTGGGTTCAGTCGTGTAAAGTGATCAATGACCTTGTGGTAACTGGCGGTTTTCTCCATGGATACCCGATGGCACTCATCAATAACCAGCAGTGTGAATGTTTTCTGACCCGGCGCGTTGTGAAACTGTTCAAGATGTCTGACAACACTTTGCACACTGCCAAAGATGACCTGTTCAGAGGCCTTTTTCTGCCCAAGTCCGGCACTGAAAATCGAGGCTTTCAATCCATAGCTTTGGTATTTGGCGTGGTTCTGCTCCACCAGCTCCTTTACATGGGCCAGAACCAGCACGCGGCCACGGGCAATGCGGGCCAACTCGGAGATAACCAGGCTCTTGCCAGCCCCTGTGGGCAGTACCAGCAGGGCCGGGTCGCTGGATTGGCGAAAATGCCGTATCACACTGTGAACGGCATCTTGTTGATAGGGTCGGAGCTGGTAGGCCATGACGGGGTTAGCCAAAGTTCTGTTGCAGATAGTGGATAATATCGCCGGACTCATACATCCAGATATCGTCTTTGCCTGCTTCCTGAATCCGTAAACAGGGTACCTGAACCTTGCCACCCATCTGTTGCAACGCATTTCGGGCTTGCGCGTCATTCATGGCATCCAGGGTCTGGATAGTCAGACCCAGGGTGTGAATGGCCCTGCGGGTTTTGATACAGAAAGGGCAGGCCGTGAACTGGTAGAGCGTCAGGTTGGCGGTTTGTGCATCCACCCGGGCCTGCTGTTCCGGTGAACGTACCATTGCTTTAGGGCGGGTCAGCTTATCTGCAGCCGCAATACCGTAGCCTAATACATTACGAATAATTTTTAACAACATAGGTTTGAGTACCAGTGAAAAGTGCCATTGTATCATTTAAGCCAACGCTGATGACCATGGGATTTATACAAAATCGAATGCCCGGTGTATGACGCTTCACGGTTAATTAATGATTCCGTGAATGCCTTCATCATTTAATCGGTGAATGGACCGGTACATGATTTTACAGTGTGTGTTTTGAAAATGAATAGACTCTGAAAATGAATAGTATCAGATGTGAGCAAAATGCTTTATTCAATTTATATTGAGTAACAGAACAAGGGTTTATTCATACAAATTGTGAGAGGTCGGGATAATGGACAGTGGTACAGGAAATCTGCCAATTGGGTCTTCAGCTAGTAATACGACAAACATCGTTGATGACAGGGTCAATGTTCCCACTACTACCCGGTTTTACCCTGTGGAAGTTGGTCGTTGGATAGCCTCTGCTGCCTTTAATTTTATGTTTGACCAGTTGTCTGTCCTGGGCCGTAAAATCGCCCGAACTGAGCCCGTTGCTGGCCTGCTTATGAAGCATTATGTTGGAAAAAAAGATACGGATAATGTTCGCTGGATGATCGAAAATGGCATGAATTTTGATCAAAGGCATAAACAGCTAGCGTATTTGGCATGTACTAATCACGATCATGAAACGCTGCACTTGCTTTTAAAAAATAAAGCGCCCGCTGATGCCCTTATGGAGGCTTATGTTCAAGGAAAACCAAAAGCACTTAAATTTCTTATCGATAAATATGACCTGGTATTGGGCAAAGATCATTATCAGCTGGTGATCACAGCAGCAGAAAGAGGGGATGTTGAATCTTTGTGTGTTCTGCTGTCAAAAGGGGCACCTGCGTTTGTCCTGAATACAAATCGAGATTCACCACTGTTAACGGCTATCAAGCATGGGCATATTGATGCGGTGAAGCTGCTGATAAAATTTGGGGCACCGGTAACTGATGGCGAACATTTACTTCTGCCCATCATTTTTTTTGAAGCGGCTAATGCACAAAAAAATAGTGTTGAAATAGTGCAGGTTATATTAGATCAGAATCCGTTCTCTATTTACTCACATCATTTGTTATTTCCTGAAGATAAGGATTGGCTGGTAGAACACCATTGCAGCCCTGATTTTATGAAAGAATTTACCATCCGATTGAACAGGAATTGTCACAATCATATCGTCTGTCTTTTACTGAGAGAATTAAGTGATACCGGTTGTATCGATTATTTTGACGATGAGAGATGTCAGGCGTTGTACAATAAAGGTGTTGAAAAAAAAGTTTTCAGAAGCATTGAGCAGTACGTGCCTGATAACAGGCTTCGGCTAAAAGCGGCTGTTGTACAAGCCAATCATGAATTGGAATGGTCCCGTACCTCATTGCAAACGTTAGCTAAAGAAGCCTTTAAGCGTGCGGTTAACAGTCACAGGTTTAGCGCAACGACTTTCAACGAAGTAGCGGCTTTAGTTGATCGTCTGGATATTCCTGTGGGATTAAAAGATGAGCTTAAACGTATGCATTTATCCCCTGCGGTCAACCCACGCCTGGCTGCAGAATAATTCATGATTTGTTTTAACTTTTTTCGTCGAAATGATCGGTTTGAGTACTGATATAGAGTTCAGTTGAGAGGTTCGAAAGCTGTCCCGGCGGGCATGACACACAATTCATCAACTTCTGAATTCAGCTCCAGAGGCTCACCGGCCAGGGCGGTAGAATCGGGTGTGCGTACATTTATATTGAAGCCATTTTAGACGACATCAGATGCTTTAAGAAGGCGATTAAAGATCGCTATTATCACTTTATTGGGCATAAACCTGAATTTAATATAACGAAGTATTTTATTTCTACATGAACGTACACCCGGTTATATCACCCTGCTCACCGGCAGTAACAAGACGCCAGATTTCCAGGTTGTGGTCGTCCCAGTTGATCGCCAAATGCCTGCTATCAACACTGAAGCTGGCAGAATCAACCCGGCGGGGATACCACAGAGTGGCCTTCTTCACCCAGCTGCCCTCGGCATAGCGGCCAAAGATCATTGCAGAACCATCCGCGCTTGTGGTGACTATATTGGTGCTATCGGCATTGAAGCTTGCACAATAGATCCGGCTGTTATGGATGATAAGGCCTTTTGGTAACCACATGCCGTTCCCGTCATGACTGTATATTTTTGCCTTGAATTTCTTACAAGGGTCGTTCTCCCTGATTAAACCCGGGTAGCAAGAGAAAGTGACAATATGGCTGCTATCAGGACTGAAGCTGGCGTCAGCGTGGGGCCCGACGGGCCCGACATGGTCATGGTCAATGATGCCGCTTTCTATCCAGCCTCTGGCTTCGTCATAACTGTATATTCTGGAGATGCCAAGATCCGCGCCGATGATGGCCGCATGTCTGCTATCGGGACTGAAGAAGGCTCTTTTACTGCTTTCCAAAATGGGAATAGCGGTTGGTATCCAGTGGCCGCGTTTGTCACAGCTCAGGATTTCAAGTTTAGATTTATTTTTGCTAACCATCACATGACGGCTATCGGGACTGAATCTGGGCCAACTAACGATACCATGGTACAAAATAAGTGGGATATTGCCAGTTTTCCCTGTCCAGTCGCTGCTGCTGTCACGATTGAGGATTTTCAGGGTTGCGCTGTCAGTTTCACCATCTCGCTTGTTGATGATAATGACATGGCGACCATCGGGGCTGGCTATCGCCCGTATGACCGAGCCTTCGTTGTAAGTGATGGGTGCACTCTCTAGCCAGCCGCCATCCTTGTTCAGGCTGAGGATTTTTGCGGTCTTGGCGATGATCCCCAGATAACCACTGTACATCAGCACAAGGCTGCCATCGGGGCTGAAGGTGACTGATGCTTCGGCAAAGACGTCACTAGTTGCCTCTAATGTCCAGCCACCCTCTTCGTTCCGCCTGTGGATTTTTGCGCACGAGTTGGAGCAGGTGGTCAGTATCCGGCTGCCATCCGGGCTGAAGCGAGCCTCCAACTTCTGCCTGCCATCGGTAATATCCGCGGCCAGCGTCCAGCGATCGGCGTCGTTCAAGCTGTGGATTCTGGCGCTGCCATCATCACAGGTAATGACTGCCTGATGACCATCGCAACTCAGGCCAGCTGACCTGATCGTGCTTTCATGGACAATGGATAGTTGCTCCGTGCAGCGGTTATCTGCGTTATATGCGAAGATTTTTGCGGTATGTTGATTCCAGGCCAACACATGACGGCCGTGGGTCTCAAAGGTATGGCCAGGAAGATTTGGAATGTACCGGGAACTGAAGTCAAAACTGGCCTGTTTATGCCATGAGCCGTTTGCTGTACAGCCAAGGATTGTCGCGGTTCGACGTCTATTGGCGATCACTAAATGGTCGCCATGGGTGTTAAAGTTGAAGCTTCCGACAGCATGATTTTCATGAATTTTTTGTACCAGAACCGGTTTGAATTGTCGGCAGTCAGCCATCAGTTTGCTCACCGTATAAAACAGGACCTGCGGGAAGTATTGCCTTTTTTGTGTTTTAACGGTTTTACGGGCGTCGTCTGTTGTGTGCCCGGGCAGGTATTGGCTGCACAGTTTATCAACTACTGTTGCATCCGTGGTAAATTGCCCCAGCCAGTGGCGCAGGTCACGATCACTGATGTCCCGGGCAATCTCCTTGAACTGGTTCTGCTGGTGTACTGCAAATTTTGCAAACCACAATCTGGCCGGCAGATGTTCATCGGTGATTACTTGATGTAAATACGTACACGTTTTTGCGACGGCGAGAATATCCCGGAAAGATAAGTAGCCCAACAGCTTGAGCATGGGAGGCTCTGGCAAATACAGTAATGAGCATGGGTTTTGGCAGGGCACAACCGACATCCCGTTGCTGCTCCACACATATCGGGCTGACTCAGGTACGTCGCAGTCCGGGCTGCTGCCATAACTGCCGCTGGTGTTCACGGGAACGGGTGGTTCCATGGTTAATTGCCATCCTCCGGTTATCGAATGGATTGGTGATTTTGGCTGGATTCGGCTTGCGGGGCTGCGCAATTGTACCTGTTAGCCAGACTGCCCAGAGTCCATGCCAGAAGCGACAAGACGCCAGATTTCTACAGTGCGTTCACCACTTGCGGTCACCACCTGCCTGCTATCGGCACTGAAGATGGCAGATCGGACCGGGTAGGCATGCTTCAGAGTGGTCTTCTCCACCCAGCTGCCGTTGGCATAACGACCCAGGATTATTGCTGTGCCATCGGCGCTTGCGGTCACTAAATGGTTGCCATCGTTGTTGAAGCATGCGGTGTTGATCGGGCCGTAATGGGTGGCAATGGCTCTGCGTGACCAATCGCCATTCCCATCGCGACCGTGGATGTATGCGTGATATTCGGTGCCAGAACTCCTTTCTAAACTACAGAAAGTGACAATATGACGGCTATCAGCACTGAAACTGGCCTCAATTTTTGGCAAGTCATGGTCATGGGGAATGATTTTTTTCTCTATCCAGCCTCTGGCTGCGTCATAACCGTATATGTAGCAGATGGGACTATAACCGGGGGTGATGACTGCCGCATGGCTGCTGTCCGGACTGAAGAAGGCTTTTTTCGCTGTTCCCCACACGTAAATAGAACTCTGCACCCATTTGCCGTGTTTGTCACAGCTCAGGAATTCAAGGTTTTTAAGATCTTTGGCAGCCATCACATGGCAGCCATCGGGGCTGAATTTGGGGGACAGGTCAGAATGATCGCTGTTAAAAATGGGGATATTGCCAGTTTTCCCTGTCCAGTTGCCGCTGCCAACACGACCGAAGATTTTTAGGGTCGTCCTATTAGTTGCAGCGTCTTGGTGGTTGATGGTGATGACATGGCGACCATCGGGGCTGGCCGTAGCGCGTATGATCTTGTAGCCCGGGTTAACGAGGGTGGCACTCGCCAGATTGTCGTTCAGGCTAAGGATTTTTGCTGTCTCTTTAAAACCGAACAGCAGCAACTGGTTGCCATTGGGACTGAACCTGACGAATTTGGCATTGGGGTCACTAACGGTTTCTGATGTCCAGCCGCCCTCCTCGTTCCGCTGGTGGATTTTTGCATACGGGTTGGGGGTATAGGGGGTCACTGAGCGGGTCAGTACCCGGCTGCCATCGCGGCTGAAGCAGGCCTTCACGCCCCTGCTGTCGTCAATGTCCTCCAGGTACTCTATATCCTCTATATCTTCTATGTTCGATATGTCCGCTGTTAACGTCCAGTGACCAGCGTCGTTCCAGCTGTGGATTTTGGCACTGCCATCATCACAGGTAATGACTACCTGACGACCATCG
>NZ_JAHHPO010000534.1 GCF_024606365.1 Endozoicomonas sp. ONNA2 | reverse complement strand
CCAGCAGGATCGTTACACACAATGGTTTCACCGTTGGGGCTGATTCTTGTCAGGGACCCGGCCGGGAATGATTTTGCCCGGCCCCATATTCCGGATGTCGGCTTGCGCCAGATTGTCAAGCCCCACCACATCTTTCTGATGAATTCACAGGGTTCCGCAGAAAAATGAATCTTACCACCGCCGCATTCGTGCTTCTCCTGAACAGCGGGCAGCCATTGGTCGTCAGTATTTAATTCCCAGATATCCAAACTGTCTTCAGTGGTGATGATCAGAAGCCGACCATCGGGGCTGAAATTGGGTTTAAGATGGCACCAACCTCTTGGCTGCTTGCAGGTTTTAATAATTCTCTTTTCTTCACGCCATTGCCCTTGCGGATCAAGGGCCACAATAACGACAAAGAAATAATCTCGTTCAATAGCATCTTCATCATCACCTGAATTCAGGTCATAATAATAATAATCATCATCATCAAAATATATGGCAAAATGGCGGTTATCCGGGCTAAATAGCACTTTCAGATGAAACTCATACTCGCTCATTTTCTCGGGGTTGGGTGTGAGTTTCAGGTCTTCAGCACGATCTTCAACAGTAATGTTGCCCGTTTGTGACCAGGATTCATCGTCTGCCTGGCTCATTACCGTAAAGTATGACTCAGCATAAAGCACAAGATGTTTGCTGTTGGCACTGAACAGCAAAGCATGATTATAACTTGTATTAATGTTGCCTCTATTGACCCACTGGCCATCAGCTCCACGACCGAGAATAGCACCCGTTCGCCCACGGTTAATACAAACCAGTGACCTGGCATCAGGTGACAGATGCATGGTACTGATAATCTTGTGCTCATGTTGAGGAAAAACGTCACCCGTTGTCAGTTTCTGTTGCTCAACCCACTCACCATTCCTGCATTCATAGACAGACAGTAAATGTTCTTCGCCACTGTAGTAGTGGCAGCGAAAAAGTCCTGCCCACCTACCGGTTACCGCTTGCGGGACAAATAAAATATGATCGGCATGCTGATGACCAAAACAGGCAAAATTATCGTGTTTAATTTCATCTATCCTGACCCAGTGACCATGCTCCAGAGCCAGAATATCACTGTAATGCTCTGCCTTCCTCTCGATGAGGATGGGAATATGATCACACAGATGACGGGTAAAGCGATTAAGATTTCTGCTGCCACTGGGTATAAGGGTCAGCGCAGCCCCGGCAAGAATCTGCTGACGCAAATGGCCGGCATAAAATGAGTAAAAGGCCGGACCCAGTTGTGCAGGGAAGTGGCGATCAGAAAATATGGACAACGTCCTGAGGTGCTCCAGGAGTTGCTGACTGGACTGAATGATTGCCCGACAGGAAGACTGCCTTTGGTTGGTCAGGGAGAGGAAGTATTGGACCTCTGCCAAGCCGCATGACCAAAGACGATTGCCCGTTGTCGGCGATGCTTGCCCAAAATTATTGATATCGTTGATTGATAAATAGCTGACGATTTTAGCGAACACTTCCCGGGGTACGCGAACCCACCGGTGATCAAAGCGGGCCATATCACGGACTACTTCAGGCCAGATTTCATCGCCCGCTGTAGCGACATCGGTACCGGCCTTTATCCCTGTTGCAGGTAGCAAAATGTTAACCCCCCAAGGTGGCTCAGGCAGACAAGTATAGTCCTGATGCAAGGTTGATCAATCACGATCCTGCAAAAGTGTAATGTCTTTACTGTCGCCACAAGACTGCATGGATTCAGGGGTTAGAACGCAGGCGCAGTTCCCTCACATGGCAGTCTATTTTGGCCCTTGCCTTTTCCCTATTTGATTCCACAACTGGCCCGGGGCGCACCCAATAGTATTGAGGAAATGATCGGGATTACGTTTAGAAATATCCGGGCCAGGCTCAGTTAACGTGAATTTTTGCCCAATCTGCCAGAAGGAAACAATCCTTTGCGCTTTAACGTCGTCCTGGGCAGGGTGCCAACTGATGACCTGAATGGTGCGGCTGCACGGGCTGAAGCTAAATTTCGAAATACTGATTTCTGTTTGCAGACATTCACTTTCCAGCCAACTCCCGTCTGCTTTCAACCCGAACAGGATCAGGCTGTGGGAATCTGTTTTCGGGACCACAGCCAGCAGGTAGCCTTCTTGATTGAAATTTGCTTTTACGACGGAAAATTCGATGCACTGCCTGACCCACTCACCGGCAGCTTCAGCGCAAAGTTCACCAACAGGTTTACGTTGATAGATATACGTATGGCCAGCAGGATCGTTACACACAATGGTTTCACCGGTGGGGCTGATTTTTGTCAGGGACTCAGCCGGGAATGTTTGTGCCGGGCCCCATATTCCGGACGCACCCCTGCGCCAGATCGTTACGCTCAGCCACCGCCTTGTGATGAATTCACAGGGGTCACTGGAAAAATAAATATCGCCACCGCTGCATTGGGGCTCCTCCTGATCAGCAGGCAGCCATTGGTCATCAGTATTTAGTACCCAGATGTCCAAATCATCTGGACTGGTGATGATCAGAAGTCGGCCATCGGGGCTGAAATTGGGTTTAAGGTGGTAGTACTGATTTGGCGGGTTGCAGATTTTGATAATTCTCTTTTTTTCTCGCCACTGCCCTTGCGAACCCGGGGCAAAAATGGCAACAAAAAAGTTATCTCGTTCAATAGTCCCGTAATCGCTATCTTCGCCGGCATCGTCAAACCATGTGGCAAAATGGCGGTTATCCGGGCTGAATAACACTTCCAGATCAAACTCATAGTCGCCTACTTTATCGCCATTAGGCGTGAGTTTCCGGTCATCTTCAGGATCTTTAACGAAAATGTCACCGGTTTGAGACCAGGATTCATCCTCTGCCTGACTCATCACCGTAATGCATGATCCATCATAAAGCACAAGATGTTTACAATCGGCACTGAACAGCAATGAATGATTTCGATGTGTATCAAAGTTGCCTTTATTAACCCACTGGCCATCGCGAGCCCGACCGAGAATAGCACCCGCTGATCCCATGTTAGTACAGACCAGTGACCTGGCATCCGGTGACAAATACATGGAAGTTAAATACTTTTCCTCACATTGAGGAAACACGTCACCCGTTGTCAGTTGCTGTTGCTCAACCCACGCATCATTCCTGCACTCATAAACAGACAGTAAATGCTCTTTGCTACAGTAATTGTAGTGAGAACCTCGGAGATTCCCGCTTGCCGGAACGTTTTGTGGAACAAACAAAATATGGTCAGCATATTGATAACCATAACTGGCAAAATTACGGTGTTTGATTTCAGCTTTTCTGACCCAGTGACCATGATCCAGAGTCAGAATATCACTGTAATTCGCTGACTTTGCCTCAATAATGATGGGAATATGATCACGCAGACTATGCTTGAAGGGCTCATAATTTATGCTGCCACCGAGTATAAGTGTCAGTGCTGCTCCATCAAGAATCTGCTGACGCATATGGCTGGCATAAAATGAGTAAAAGGCCGGGCCCAGTTGCGCAGGAAAGTGGCGAACAGAAAAAATGGACAACGTCCTGAGGTGCTGAAGGAGTTGCTGACTGGACTGAATGATTGCCTGACCCGGGATTGCCTTTTCCTGTTCAGGGAAAGAAAACAATGGACCTCTGCCAGGCCACATGACAGCAGACGATTACCCGTTGTCGGTGATGTTTGCCCAAAATTATTGATATCGTTGATTGATAAATAGCTGGCGATTTTGGCGAAC
>NZ_JAHHPO010000533.1 GCF_024606365.1 Endozoicomonas sp. ONNA2 | reverse complement strand
ACGACCGGCTTCCGAAGGTTTCAACGTCTTCTGAAGTTACGGATTCAGGTATTGGTCAGCCTTCCGTGAACCTGTATCGGGCATGATCTGCCAGAAGGAAACAACCTCTGGCACTGAAACATCACCATTCTCAGGGGGCAAACCGCTGACCTGAAGATTACGGCTGCACGGGCTGAAGCAAAATTTCGCAATCCTGTTTTCTGTTTGCAAACGGGCCCTTTCCTGCCAGCTCCCGTCTACCGTCAATCCGAACAAAATCAGTCTGTGAGTATTTGTTTCAGGAATTACAGCCAGCAGGTAACCTTCTTGATTGAAATCTGCTTGTTTGATGGAAAATTCGATGCGTTGTCTGGCCCACTCACCAACAGACTTACGTTGATAGATATCCGTATGGCCCGCAGGATCGTTACAAACAATGGTTTCACCGTTGGGGCTGATGATTGTCAGGGACTCAGCCGGAAATGTTTGTGTCCGGCCCCACATTCCGGACTCCGCCTTGCGCCAGATTGTTACGCACCACCACCTCTTTCTAATGAATTCACAAGGGTCCACAGAAAAATGAATCATACCACCACCGCAAGGGGGGGGCTCCTGAACAGAAGGCAGCCATTGGTCGTCAGTATTTAATTCCCAGATATCCAGACCATCTTCAGTGGTGATAATCAGACAGCGGCCATCGGGGCTGAAATCAGGTTGAATATCGTAATAACGACTTGGACAATCGCAGGTTTTAATAATTCTCTGTTTTTCACGCCACTGCCCTTCCGGGTCCGGGGCAAAAATGACGACAAAGAAATAATCTCGTCGGATAGCAGCGTCGTAGCTATCTTCGCCGGCATCTTCAAACCATGTGGCAAAATGGCGGTTATCCGGGCTGAATAGAACTTGGAGAGCAAAATCATACTCGCTTACTTTATCGCCACTGGGTGTGAGTTTCAGGTCATCATCAGGATCTTTAACAATAATGTCACCCGTTTGTGACCAGGATTCATCGTCTGCCTTGCCCATCACCGTAATGAATGATCCACTATAAAGCACAAGATGTTTGCTGTCGGCACTGAACAGTAAATCATGATTAAGACCTGTATGAATGTTGCCTCTATTGACCCACCGGCCATCGGTACCCCGACCGAGAATAGCTCCAGCTTGTCCCATGTTAATACAGACCAGTGACCTGGCATCAGGTGACAGGTGCATGGAAGTCATAAACTTTGACTCACATTGAGGAAAAACGTCGCCTGTTGTCAGTTGTTGTTGCTCAACCCACGAATCATTCCTGCATTCATAAACAGACAGCAAGTGCTCGTCGCCACTGTAATCGTAGTGAAGCAATCCCGAACTCCCAAAGCTTACCGGAACGGATTGTGCGACAAATAAAATATGGTCGACATGCTGATGACCAAAACTGACAATGTGATCGTGTTTGATTTCAGCTTTCCTGACCCAGTGACCATACTCCAGAGCCAGAATATCACTGTAATTCTTCGTCTTCCTCTCGATGAGGACGGGAATATGATCACGCAGATGATGGGTAAAGCGTTTAACATTTAAGCTACCACTGGTTATAAGGGTCAGTGCAGCCCCGTCAAGAATCTGCTGGCGCAAATGGCTGGCATAAAATGAGTAAAAGGCCGGGCCCAGTTGCGCTGGGAAAAGGCGAACAGAAAATATGGACAACGTCCTGAGATGCTGAAGGAGTCGCTGACTGGACTGAATGATTGCCTGGCACGAAGACTGCCTTTGCTTGTTCAGGGAGAGGAAGTATTGTACCTCTGTCAGGCCGCATGACCGCAGGCGATGGCCCGTTGTTGGCGATGCTTGCCCAAAATTATTGATATCGTTGATTGATAAATAGCTGGCGATTTTGGCGAAC
>NZ_JAHHPO010000532.1 GCF_024606365.1 Endozoicomonas sp. ONNA2 | reverse complement strand
AATTAGCAAGAAATTGCATGATGCCAATGCCTTTTTGGAACTGAATGGTATTTTTACACATCAGTTTTATCTTCATAACAAAAGACTATCGACGTTTATTCTGGCAGCAGATTTATGACGTACGATCAGCGGTTTTCAAGAAATATTTTTTTACGGCAAAGAGGGCGATGAAGGATTTTCTTTTTCTTCGTGTTCTTTTCGGTTCCGTCTTTAGCATCCCGAAACAGGTCGCAGGCGCTTAATGTCTACTCCAAGAGGCTGCTGATAATGACTTTCAGCTTTTCCATTGCTGCTACCTCATCGTCCCCTTCAATGGCCAAAGTGATTACGTCGTTTTTGGCGATACCAACTGACATCAATTTCATCAGGCTTTTGGTATTGGCCTTGTGTCCGTTATTCTCAACGGTGACCGTACTATTAAACGCCTTGCTGGCTTTGACTATTACAGCGCCAGGCCGAATATGCAGGCCGTTTTCGTTAGTTACTATGATCTGCGCAGTTTGCATGGTTTTTGGGAAAAATAAGAGCTTGAGTGAGTTCGACCCAATGCATGTTATCGGAAGGGGTTTAATGCTCCCACAAAATATTTTTTGTGTTAATGATTCCTGTCATTTTTAATGAACTTGTTGGTCCTGAATTCAGGCCATATGAAAATAACTCTGTTTTCTCTAAGAATTCCACCGGTCTATCAGGTTGCTGGCTACACCATAAAATAGGCATCCAGGCAAGATACCAATAATTCCGTTGATCCTTATTGAAAACCACCCGACGCTGCCCCTTTGCTCCACCTTCATTACAGAGGCTTCGTCACTACTCGACAATATGCTCCTGCATTGTCTACCGATTACCGCCGTGAATCTTACGAGCAGCACTGTCCCAGTGCATGGCATCGGTACTCAATCCCTTGTGGCTTTAGCCACTTGAGAGTCTCACTTGGCATCCACGCGACTGGTTCGGGCAGTTCCATAGAAGAACTCAGTACAGATTCATGCCAGCTCTACGCCTGACACCACCTGCACAACATTCGGAGTTCACTTGCATATTTATCCCGGAAGTTCTTGAGGCCTCCGGTTTTGATGTCAAAAAACCCTTTTACGACGCTGCAACAGTGGTTTGGGTTTACTCATCTCTCTGTACCACACATGCCAGGTCTAGCCTGACTTTTCCTCATCGCTCACGACCACCACTCTTAATGACAGCCGCATGAGGCAGTTTGAAGCCTGCTTCCGACAGAGAACTTTGGTGGACCACCATTTCTTCCATAGCTTCCACGTTCTTCAGGACTTCGTCCTTTGAACCCCTGAGGTTGTTTGTATTTGTAGAAAGTACCAATCGAACAGTCTGGGAGGCTATCCGAGAATAGACTGCCCTACGCGGCAACTGCTCCTGCGTTGCTCTAACTCCTGC
>NZ_JAHHPO010000531.1 GCF_024606365.1 Endozoicomonas sp. ONNA2 | reverse complement strand
CATCTGAATATGTGGAAGTTATTTACAGACAATGCCTAAGTAAGTATTTATTTAATTCAATACAAATTGAGCGGCTCAATAATGAACGGTTTATCCATTTGGTCTGCCACGTCTTCAATGGGTTTTGATGCGCAAGCTTTTCGGGGCTGTTCATTACCAATTGCGGATTCAACACCGGCCACGACTCAGTCAGTTTGTTTAAGTTTCACCTACTTTCCCAAGAGCGAGTCAGTAATCAATGCGGTAAAGTTAACACAAAGGAGTGTACTTCCCACAGATGTCTTAACCCTGTATTACCCACCGGGTAAAATATTTTTTACAGGGCTGGATTGTCAGGAAGCACTGTCTTATTCAGGGCACGATATGATTCATCATGACCAGCCAGAGCATGAAACCAGGTTGCACCGGGCGGAGAACCCAACCATTCAAACAGGCTTTAATAGCGGGTGGCATTGCCATATCAAGGTTGAACGTGAAAATACCGCCAACTTTATAGAGGCGCTGTTTCAGCGGCATGGTTTAAATTCTGACGAAAGTGATACGCATAAAAAACAGTTTCTACGCTCCATGAATATGTTAACGGATGCGCCCGGAATCAAAGGCTTAAAATTCCCGGATGGCAGTTATTCCCAGAATCAGGAATGCAAAGATATGGCTGAAAGCATTCCCCTTGACGACACTGATTTTCAATTTGTCCATTAAATCCATTTAAAGGAGAGCCGATGAGTAGCCTGACCGCCTTTGCTGCCGCCGCTGTAAGGCAGTCTATTCTCGGACAGCCTTCTGAACACAACAATCGTACCAATTAAGTTAACCGCATATGCTCAATGGCCAGTGTGTGTTTATGTTTTGGTACATTTGTTATTATGCTCTGTTGCATCTTGGTGCTAATAGAGGCATCAGAAATATGTTTTTTTTGAATTGATAGATTTTTTTTCTGAATGGCTGTTCATCACCAGGAGGCTGTCCGAGAATAGCGCCCGACTGGGCGTCCCCGTAGCGAGGAT
>NZ_JAHHPO010000530.1 GCF_024606365.1 Endozoicomonas sp. ONNA2 | reverse complement strand
AAACAGCAGGGTGACCATACGATTGTCAAGGGTGAGCACCGTACCCAGTCCCTGTTCGGTCTCAGTATCACTAATCCAGCGTTGTCCAGAAACGAAACTCGTCATATTTGACTATTTACCTTGCCTGACTGACAGCCCGCTATTGTACGTTACCGCCCGGACGGTGCGTAGGCCGGAGATGGACCGGCGGACTGTATTTTGAAAATGGGTTACGGTGCGAGAGCCCCTATGATCAAACAGCGGGTTCTCAGGCTACTCGGGCCATCCCAATCATACGCTTTCCTGCCCGGTTTTTCCTGAATATTCTGACCGATGTACCAAAATAGCGGCGCTTTATTAGCAAAATCCGCTTGAATTGCACCTGGAGGCTGTCCGAAATTGAAATTATTGTGCCACGATGATTATAGACGGGAGTTTGGCTTCTATTTGTATTTGCCTGGCTTGTCTCAAGGTGTTCGGGAGGGAGTGCTGCACAGGGCTGGTGGCCTGTGCAGAGGTATCATCCAGGGCTGGTCAGAAGTGGTAACGCAGGCCCATCAGTAATGTGGTGGATTCCAACCTGCCCTTGAGCGATTCGTCACCGGTCGTCGGCAGGTTTTTCAGCTCCCAGTCTCCCAGGTTGCGATGTTCTACCCCAAGATCCAGGGCAAGGTGCTTGCTGAAGATATAAGAAACGCCTGCACCCACTGTCCAGGCCATTTCATTGCTGCTGTGGTCATCCCATTTTTCATTCCAGTTGGCGTTGTCTGAAAAGGTCTGTACACCGGATGTTTTGTTTTTTGCGTATCCTGCACCCGCCATAACGTAGGGCACCAGATGCTTGTTCAGGGGCATGTCGTAATAGGCTTTGAGCATGTAGACATCAGACTCAATACTGATTTTGTTATACGCAGTGCCAAGAAGTGTTGTATTGAATGGACCCCCTGTTAACTGATAGCCCAGAGAAACATCAATCTGATAATCCGATTCCTTCTGAAAAGCCCCTTCCAGCTCCAGGCGGAAATTGGGGTTAACTACCAGCCCGGCACCGAATGCACCAACGGCAACACTGTGATCATTATTCAGATTGGCTATCCCCATGCTGCCCCGAAATGCAACAGGGTTACTGCCAGAGTTCGGATTAGCAACTGCAATGAATGGATTGACAGCCTCAGTATCCTTTATTGCCGTATACGCTGCCCCGCCACGGGCAAAAGCATAAATATCCATGGCCTGGCTGGTGGCCGGTACGGCAAGCGCCAGGCTCACCAGCATTGCGTTCAATGTTTTCATCATTATTTCACCGTTCAATGGTTAGGGAATTTTTATTCGAAAGCGCAGTGTGCCTGCTTTCTAATTAGAAAGGATAGACAACCCGGAGGTGCACGGAATCGACGGGCAATATCAGCGGGCAGCGGATGACCGGAGCGGCATATTGTGTACTTCTGGCTCAATACCCGCCTGGCGGTATGCCCGGAACTTGGCCCTGGAAACCGCTTTATGGTCCGGGTTCTGAACCACTATTTCACAGGTACGGGCAAAATCCCTGAAGAATGAAGGGACCTCAGGGCTGAGATTAATCAGCAACCGCCTTGATTCAAGGATGGGGGTGTCAAAACCCAGGGTTATGGGGGACTGACTGGCCAAAAGCGCTCTTTTTTCTGATGCATTGCCCCGGGCCTGTGAAATGATCCCATGGGGAAGAAAGCTGTCCTCCCGCCATGCCCATAGCAATTGATCCATCGACTTGCAGCTGCTTTCATCCGTGGTATGAATATGCATGGGCAGTCCGCCACGCCATGCCTTGTCGATAAGGCGGCAGGCAAACTGCTGTTCGTTTTGCCCACTATTGTCAAGATTGCTGTCGAGAAGGTAGAAAGTCACTCGGGTCATGGGGAAATCATAAACTAATCTGTGCCAACAAACAGGCCCTGATCGATCTGGGCCTGTCATCAGTACTGAAAAAATCAGATTTTATTCAGCAGATATTGCACCAGCATGGGCACCGGACGACCGGTAGCACCTTTTTCCTTACCGGATTTCCAGGCAGTCCCGGCGATATCCAGATGGGCCCAGGGATAAGCTTCGGCAAATTTTGCCAGAAAGCAGGCGGCGGTAATGGTGCCCGCCGCCGGACCACCAATATTGGCCATGTCGGCAAAGTTACTGTCCAGCTGCCGAGTGTATTCTTCACCCATGGGCAGCTGCCATGCCCGGTCCATGGCTTCCTGGGAAGCGCTGAGCAGCTCTTCGGCCAGCGACTCATTATTGCTGAGCAGGCCGGTGGTGTGATGACCAAGGGCGACGATGCAGGCGCCGGTCAGGGTGGCAATATCGATCACCGCTTCTGGCTTATAACGTTCTGCATAGGTGAGCGCATCACAAAGCACCAGTCGGCCTTCGGCATCGGTATTAAGAATTTCGATGGTCCTGCCGGACATGGACGTTACGATATCCCCTGGCCGGGTGGCCTTGCCGCTAGGCATGTTTTCTGCCGCAGCCACCATGCCAATGACATTAATGGACAGATCCAGTTCAATGATGGCATTCATGACACCGAATACGCTGGCGGCGCCGCACATATCAAACTTCATTTCATCCATTGATGGGCCGGGCTTCAGGGAGATACCTCCGGTATCAAAGGTGATCCCCTTACCCAGAAGGACGAGGGGCCTGGTACCGCGTTTGCCATTTTTGAACTCCATGCAGATCAGGCGGGCTTCCTGTTCGGAACCGGCGCTGACGCTGAGCAGGGAACTCATGCCAAGGTCCGACATTTGTTTTTCATTGAGCACTTTAGTGGTCAGTTTGGCATGATTTTTCGCCAGTGCCCTGGCTTCTTCAGCAAGATAGGTTGGATGGCAGATATTACCCGGCAGGTTGCCCAGGGTTCTGGCCACATTCCGACCGTGACCGATGGCCTGCCCCTGGCTCAGACCGGCTTTCACTTCTTCGGCATTTTTACGCTCTGCCAGCAGTGTCACCTTCTTCAACACCGGACCTTTGCCAGTGTCGTTTTTAAACTGGCTGAACTGGTAAAACGCATACTCAACCGCTTCAACCACCTGACGGGTGATCCAGTGAAGTGATTTGCCCTCGACCACGATCTCTTCGATGGCAATGCTTGCTTCCCTGGCATTGAGTGACTTCAATTGGCTGGCCAGGTTGGCAGCCAGCTTGTTCAACCCGGCTTCTGTTAATGGCTTGTCACTATCACCCATGGCCACCAGCAGCAGACGCTCAACAGGCTCCTGCAGGGTTGGCAGGAGCATCAGTGAGTGGCCGGGTTTGAAATCCAGGTCGCCGCGTTTGAGTATGTTGGCAAGATATCCACCGG
>NZ_JAHHPO010000529.1 GCF_024606365.1 Endozoicomonas sp. ONNA2 | reverse complement strand
CATGATTTTCTGGCCAGTCTGTCGTCAGGATAAACGGTGTTTTCTGAAACCTGCCCGCAGTGGGTAACATGAACCCAGATGACTGCGCTACTTGTATTGAACAAATAGAGCCAGAGACAGTCTTATAAGTGAATAACTTCAGTCTTTATATATCGGCGCTCGTATATATGAATAGTGATGACGTTCATTTCAACTATGCCCATTCATCGGCTCGTTATCGGGAAAAAAAATACTGCAGGACTGACTCCGGGAATAGGCCTTGTTTTAATCGGTCAGTAAGCCACATACCACCGTCACAAGGGACGTCAAAAACAGCGCCCGGGTATCTGTCCCGGAGTTCGAACACCTCTGACAACCGACTTCCAAAGGTCGTTGAGGATTTTCAAATCAGTCTCTCCAGCACCGATCAATCGGACGCTGCTGCAACAGGCGCTGCTGCAACAGGCGCTGCTGCAACAGGCGCTGCTGCAATAGATGGTGGACATTGGCTCAATTCCCGCGAAATGTCATTATTTGATCAGTCAGAGTCTGAATGGGTATTGCAAAAACCAAGAAAAAAAAAGTCTGACACTGTGAATGCCAACAGCGCCTCTCATTCGGTTGCAGGCGATCATCGATGGGATAATATTCAGCGTATCGATCAAGGCTTCACTGCTTTAAGTGCGGGTAATAATGAACAAGCGCTCAAAATAGCAGATGAACTGGAAGAACTATTAAAAGTCCATGGCAACTTGAGTCTGCGTAACTGTCGACGTGTATACCAACTCAAGGCAAGAGCCCTCTTTAAACTGGGCAGATTTGATGATTGCCTGCAAGCAATAGGGCAGTTGAAGCGTCCCCTTGACAAGGGGATGCTGTTCACAAGGGGCAGGGTACTTCAAGCGACACACCGCTTTTGCGAAGCACTGCCAATTTTTAAGGAGCTTTATATAAATCACTCAAAAAGTAACAAGAATAAAAAAGTTAACGGTCTTGCACTTGGTCGGCTATACGAGGACATGGGACTGGGTCAGGAGGCACTGACGATCTTCAGGAAGCTGCGCACCGACCTCTCGGGGCATGAAGACATACCCTGCAACAACAGGGTCATAGAGTTAACCCTTGGTCGGTTATATAACAAGATGGGACGGCACCGGGAGGCTCTGACGATCTTTAAAAAGCTGCGCACGGATTGCTCCGGGTATGAATACACTCCCTGCAACGACAAGGACATTGAATTGGCCCTTGGTCGCTTATACCAGGACATGGGACTTCATCAGGAGGCGCTGACGATTTTTATTAAGCTGCGCACTGATCGCTCCGGGCATGAAAACACACCCTGCAACGACAAGGAAATTGAACTGGCCCTTGGCCGACAATACCAGTACATGGCACGGCATGAGGAGGCGCTGATGACCTTTGGGAAGCTGCATGCCAACCGCTGTGGGCATGAAGATACTCCCTGTAGCGACAAGGACATAGCGTTAACTCTTGGTCGGC
>NZ_JAHHPO010000528.1 GCF_024606365.1 Endozoicomonas sp. ONNA2 | reverse complement strand
ACTCTACCCCAGTCGTTTGAACCAGGTGGCCATCGCCAAAACCGAGCCCGGCTGAAATATCGGCTCAACAGGAGCACCCTGAAAATAGACTCACCTGATAATAATTTATCGTCGTATAATTGCAATTTTTGTAAGGAATAAAAAATGCTCTTTCTCCTCTACCTTGTCCTTGGAGCTGGTGCCGGAGTTATGGCCGGTTTGTTTGGTATTGGTGGCGGGCTGATTATTGTTCCAGTGCTGATTTTCAGCTTCACCATCCAGGGTATGGCCCCTGAGGTGTTGACCCATATGGCGGTAGGCACATCCCTTGCCACTATGGTGGTCACATCCCTCAGTTCCATCAAGGCGCATCAGGATAAGGGCGCTGTTCGATGGTCGATCTTTGTCACGTTAAGTGTCGGTATTCTTGCCGGTGCTTTCCTCGGGGTCTATACCGCCGTGAATCTCAGTGGGCACCTGTTGCAGAAGCTTCTTGGTGTTTTTGCGATCCTGGTGTCGGCAAAAATGTGGTTCGGGTTTAAGGTCCATGAAGGTGCCAAAGTGCCGGGCGCAGCAATACTGGTGAGTGTCGGCGTTTTGATTGGCGCTGTTTCCAGTATGTTTGGCATTGGGGGGGGGGACGCTTTCTGTGCCATTTTTGCGCAGGATCAGCCTTACCATGAAGCAGGCTGTTGGTACCTCGGCGGCCTGCGGTTTTCCTATTGCTGTGATGGGGGCCCTATCTAACATGGTGCTGGGTGAAAGGCATGCAGGCCTGCCTGCTCTGGCTACCGGATATGTTTATTGGCCAGCTTTTCTGGGCATTGTCCTGGCCAGTGTTCTATTTGCACGACTGGGTGCTCGTATTGCTCATAAACTTCCCGCAGAAAAGCTGCAGAAGCTGTTTGCCTTGTTTCTGTTTATTGTTGGAGTCCAGTTTTTGGCTTAGGCGTGTTCCTGCAAAAATGGTTCCGGCTTTTCGGCGTTCAGGCTGAATGACAATATGCTAACCATCTTATCAGTCAATCAAGTCACAGGCATTGGTAAAGTTCATATCTGACAACACGTTACCTTAATCTCTATGGAATTGTCCTGAAATAACTTTGACATTTCTACAGACGCTACCCGCCGCCCGCTTCCCGA
>NZ_JAHHPO010000527.1 GCF_024606365.1 Endozoicomonas sp. ONNA2 | reverse complement strand
TGACCAAAAAATCCCTGATTTCACGCTTCAATTGCGAATAAATGAAGTACTACCAGGCCGCGATAGAAGGGTTCGAGATACTGCATGAACTGTTCGAAGGCATGTGTGACCATGTGTTCGCCGATGAATTGGGAGACTGGATGTTTACCGGTGACCGGAAGGCTCACTACACAGGCTATTTTGAGGCAGCATCTAAAAGTTGCAGCGTGGACGATTTTGCCGGGAAGGCTATGTCCGCAATTATTGATGACAGCCACCAGAACTGCTCGTTGAAAATGTATTCATTGGTGAAGTCCATTGCCACGCAAGAGCAAATGGCAATGGTTGAGGAAAGCGTTAAAGAATGGGGGATAAAAGTGGCATGATAAAGGTACTGCATCGGAAGTGGTGCAGCAGGATTGGAGAAGGTTTGCGAAATTCAAGAATCAAGACCCCGGTTTTTAACGATGAAGACAAGCTTGGCAAAGGTAAAAAGATGCAAGAGAATCCGGTTGTTATGAGCAAAAATAACACCCCTCCGATTAAAAAAACGTCTGCCCTGAGCTCTGAAGAACAGCAACTGGTCAGCGATATCCGCAGCCTGATCGACAGCGCTCGGAAACAGGCAGCGGTGGTGGTCAATGCCGAGCTGACCCTGCTCTATTTCCACGTTGGGCTGCGAATCAATCAGGACATTCTCAACAGCCAGCGGGCAGAATATGGCAAGCAGGTAGTGGCCACCGTTGCCCGGCAACTGACCCTGGTTTATGGCCGGGGCTGGAGCGAAACCCTGTTACGCTACTGTCTGCGGGCTGCGCAAATGTTTTCCGAGCCACAAATTCAGCACACACTGCGTGCGGAATTGAGCTGATCCCATATCAAACTGCTGATTGCCCTGGATGATCCGCTTAAACGGGAGTTCTACAGCGAAATGTGTCGGCTGGAACACTGGAGCGTACGCCAGATTGAAGAGCGTATGCAGTCCATGCTCTATGAACGTACGGCTATTTCCAAAAAGCCGGAAAGGACTATCGCCGGTGACCCGGGAAAACTGCGAGACGATGGTGAACTTTCACCTGAACTGGCATTTCGTGACCCTTATATTCTCGACTTCCCGGGACTTTCAGACAGCTACTCAGAAAGAGAGCTGGAGTCCGCCATCCTTGCTGAATTGCAGCGCTGTATTATAGAGCTGGGTACGGATTTCGCTTTTCTGGCGCGGCAGAAGCGCATCACCCTGGATATGCGGGACTATTACATTAACCTGCTGTTTTACCACCGCCGTCTCAAACGTTTGGTGGCCATTGAGCTGAAGCTGGGCGAGTTCAAAGCAGCTTATAAAGGCCAGATGGAACTTTACCTGCGCTGGCTGGAAAAGTACGAAAAGCTGGACGGTGAAAGCAGCCCCATCGGCCTGATTCTCTGCACCGGTAAGAATCAGCAGCATATTGATGGAGTTGGATAAAAGCAATATCCGGGTTGCCGACTATCTGACCAGCCTGCCCCCGAAGGAAGTACTGGAAGCCAAATTAAGACAATCTATTGAATCGGCCCGACAGCAGTTAGAATTCCGGGAAGAGGAGTAGTCTCTATGGATTTTGAGAGTGGCAATTCCTGCGAATCACCGTGTAGATGTTCAGGTTTTGTATTTATACACAGGGCAAAAGACTGGAACGCCGGAGCCTCGCACATGAATCAGGCATTGCCCGGAAAGCTGTTTGATCGAATAGGTTTGATATCAATGGTTGATTAAAATCAGCGGCTCAAGTGTTTAACATGAACCGCTATGATACGGAACCGTTTGTCCGGTGATGTGAGAGTACGGTAAGTGATATGGCAAGGGTTTTCCGGTCACTTATTTCCGCTACCCTGGCAAATTATTGTTCAAATTTGAACGGTGTCGGGTGGTAATTGCTCGTAAATTTAGGGTGAGGTCTTTCATTTTGAATAAATTCAAGAATCAAGACTTGACACTGGCTTTTGCTATCCACCTTGTGCAGACAATAAACCTTTGCAGCAGCAAGCATGTGTTTATGCCAGTAAGCAAGAATAAGTGCCATCAGGATAGAAAACCGACATGAATAACCAACAGGCGATAATTGCCAGCAATCGTTTTGGCCTGGGAGCCAGGCGGGGGGAAATCAAGTCAGCACAGTCAGCCCCCCGGGACTGGCTGCTGCAACAGTTGATCACGCCTCAATTTGACTTGTCCCTGCCCGATAGCGCCACGGTGATCAGACAGTACCACAGCTTCAGAGCGCAAAAAGCTTCTGCAGCAAACCGGGAATCAGCATCTGATAACAATCAGATGGCGGCAAACGACAGCCGGAAAAATTATTTCCGTTTCTGTTATGACAATCTGAGCCGTGCCATTGGCAGTACACACTCCTTCAGCTGGCGCCTGCTTGACTTTTTTTCCAACCATTTCAGTGTCACTGCCCAGGGAGGAATAATGACTTCGTTGGCACCGACGCTGGAGCGTGAGGCCATTGCCCCAAATCTACAGGGCTCTTTTGCCGAGATGTTGGTCGCCGTAGAACAGCATCCTGCCATGCTCGTTTATCTCGATAACGATAAATCCATTGGTCCTGACTCGAAACAGGCCGTTGCCTTAAGAAAACGCAACAAGCCTGGCAAAGGAATCAATGAAAACCTGGCCCGGGAAATTCTTGAGTTACACACACTGGGGATCAATGGCGGTTATCAATTGGACGATATTCAGGAGCTGGCCAGGGCCATCACCGGCTGGAGTGTCAATATTTCCGGTCAATCAAAAGACCACGGATTTCTGTTTCGTGAGCGCACCCACCAGCCTGGAGTACGCACCATACTGGGGAAAAAATATGCCTCGTCCGGTGTTGAACAGGGAGAAGCCATACTCCGCGATCTGGCCGTCCACCCATACACTGCCCGCTTTATTTCCCGGAAGCTGGCCCGGCACATACTCAGTGATCAACCACCGGAGCCTCTGGTAGCCGCCATGGCAAAACGCTGGTTGCAAACCGGCGGAAATTTGCAGGAAGTTTACACGACCCTGATTCAGCACCCCTTAAGCTGGGAAACGGAATCTCGCAAGCTGAAAACCCCAAGGGAATTCCTGATCTCGGTATGCCGTGCAACTGATGCTTATGTCACAGAAAAACAATCGTCACAGAAGCAGAAAAGGTCTCAGAAAAGGTCTCAGAAAAGAGAGATTAAACCGAACGACAGAATACTGATAAATGCCCTGACTGCCATGGGACAAAAGCCATTTGGAGCCGGTTCACCGGCGGGTTTTGCTGACGTTTCAGCAGCGTGGGACGGTGCTAACACACTGCTGACCCGGATTGACTGGACTTACCGGAAAGTAACCAGTATGCCCGGGGGAGTGGAGCCACTGCTATTGGCTGAGGAGATACTGGGGAGTCAGCTGTCTGCTCACTCACAAAAGGTGATCGGTGGTGCCGAAAGTCGGCGCCAGGGATTGGCCATGTTATTTCTCAGCCCTGAGTTCATAAGAAGATAAGCGCTATGGCAAGCATTAATAAAAAACCTGATATTAAACGACGTGATCTGGTTAAATGGCTCGGTGCGGGGGTGGTTTGTGTACCGTTATTAAACAGTCACTCATTATTGGCTGACACTCCAACCGGTAAAGCAGACTCTTCAGCAAAACTGGTATGGGTCGTACTACGGGGTGCTCTGGATGCCCTGCATACGGTCATACCCGCCTTTGATGATCATCTGATGCTTGCACGGCAGCAGCTCGCCCGGCAGGTTGTGGAAACCATGTTACCCCTTGATGGCCGGTTTGGCCTGAACCGTGAACTGTCCACACTGTACGATTGGTATCAGCAAAAACAGATGGCTCCAGTGGTTGCCGTAGCATCCACCTGCCGTCAACGCTCCCACTTTGCCGCCCAGGATGAACTGGAATCTGCCCTGCTGCCGGTCAATCAGGACAGTGGCTGGCTGGCTCGTGCCCTGGAAGTTTCCGGTAAAACCGGTATTGCCCTGGCCCACTCACTGCCGGTCAGCCTCCGGGGCAGCCAGCGTTCGTCTACATGGTATCCCCCTGCTATATCCCCGGCAAAAGGGGATCTCTATCAACGACTGTTGCAGTTCTATGAGCAGGACCCTCTACTCCACCAGCGTCTTGTAGAGGCACAGGATGTCCGGAATATGGTGGGTGATTCCCTGGATGACAGTGGTCGCAGCTTTGTTGATCAGTCACGGGCGGCTGGCACACTGCTCAGCAATCCGGAAGGCCCTGATGCCATTATGCTGGAGATGGGGGGCTGGGATACCCACGATAATCAGCACGCCCGCCTTACCCGACAATTCCGGACACTCGATTCCGGTCTTCAAACCTTGCGAGCGGCCATGGGGGAAAGCACCTGGAAACATACTGTGATTGTCGCTGCCACAGAGTTTGGCCGCACCGTGGCAGTCAATGGTACCGGAGGTACGGACCATGGCACCGCATCCTGCTTGCTGATGGCCGGTGGTGGTATAAAAGGAGGACAGGTACTGGGGGACTGGCCGGGGTTGGGCCAACAGGATCTGTATGAAGGGCGGGATCTGCGGCCAACGTCAGATATACGGCATTGGATTTCTTCCGTATTGGCAAATCACTGGCAACTTTCCAGGTCACAGCTGGAGACGGTTTTTCCGGGTGATTTCAGCATGGCAATACCACCAGAGGCTTCTGCCGGGAAGAATGTCAACACTTCAGCACCGTGATACATGCCCTGTTCAATATCGCTGGGGGAGTTAACCCCCGGCACCATGAAAACCGATGATTGATTGGCGATCAGCATTTCAGCCAGCGGCTCTGCACCGTCCAGGCTCTCACTGACTCTCAATTTGAATAGCGGGCAGTACCCGCGGTTGTCGCAACGGGTTCAGTAGTGTTTCCATGAGGTATCCGGGTTAAGTCGAACATCTATTCTATTGCATCTGTTCATAGTCGTATTATTATGATCTATTCACACAGGAGTGTGGCTAATAAAAACCTGCAAGAGAATGATAAATGGACTTTAAAAAGGGAATCCTCTCTTCGGCGATTGCTGTTGTGGTTTATGGCTCAGTTTATAGTGCGCCATTGATTGCCGCAGATGTCGATTCAAATGGACAGACAATTAGCGCTGATGAAACCATCACACCTGCTAATGACGATGTAGCCTGTTACCCAGATGGTCCCGACGGGTGTGTTGACGCTGCACTCAATGCCAATGGTGTGACAGGCAATATTATCAATTCCGGTACTATTGATGGTGGAAATGATACCAACTTTATTGGGTTGCTTGTCAGCAATACAACCGGCGATATCACCAATAATGGAACCATTAACGGTTTTGTAGGTATTGATGTTACCGATGGGGGCTTCAGAGGCTCCATCATCAACGAAAGTGGTGCAACCATTTCTGGAGAAACCGGTATTCTGCTTGACACTAATGGGACCACTGCCATTGCCGATCCCTTAGCCGATGAAGATCATGGTCTGTTTGTGACTGATGGGAATAACGATAAATTTATCGCTATCAGCAATGCTGGCACAATCCGGGCTACAGGGATTGACGTTGAACCTGCCAGTGATAAACCTGCAGACTATGAAAGTGGTTCAGCCATCGTCGTTCAGGATATTGTAGAAGGCTCTATTCAAAACCTGTCCGGGGGTCAAATTATCAGTGAAAATGGTCATGCCATACTATTTAGAGTTGTGGATACCAACCCATTATTACTGACCGGTGATTTAAATAATGCTGGACTTATTGAAGGTAAGCTAAGCGCTATCTTTATTGACCGGGGCAGGCTTGGCACTGACGTTGACAGCTATAATTCTGACGGTGAAATTTACAACCAATCAGGCGGCATCATCCGTAGTGAACGAATTGCCATTGAAGTCAGCGGTAACGGCTTGAACAACATCAATAACAAAGGAATCATTGAGGGTTATATAGGCATTCTTGTTGGTGGTGATAGTACTGATACAATCAAGGATGCCAATGAATCTATTTGGAATGCAGGCGTTATCCGTTCAGTCGGCGCTGACGGTCTCTTCGCAGAAGCTTTAACTCACGCGATTTTTGCTGATAGTGGAGATGATGGGGGAGAAGTGCTGGGGGTAACCAACACCCAATCCGGTACTATTGATGGTCGGTTATCCGGGGATAACTTAAGCCTGAACAACAGTGGAACCTTAAAAACTATCCCCGGCTCTGACTTTAAATCCTATGTTGGTAACGGCACTATTGTGGCTGTGCTGGACGATAAGATCGTGACCATTGGTGAATCTCCTGATTCTGGCAATGATGAGTTCAGTTCCGTACTGGATGTAGAGACAGCTACATTTAATGAAGGCTCTAAAATCCTCATTGACAGTACCGATGCATTTAACGTCACTGCGGAAGGTCAGAATTATGTCATTGTTTCGGCAACATCACTTACCGATAATGGTCTGGAAGTAGCAAGCAACTCTGTACTGCTTGATGTTGCTGTATACGACGATAGCAATACAAATACGGTCAGTGTCACAGTATCAACCAATGATGCAGGCGATGTGATTGCCAGCGTTGGGGCCTCTGAAGAAACACAGGAAATGATCAGCTCTTTCCAGACAGAAGTCCTTGCAGACCTGGATGAAAATGATCCTGTTTACCAAATGTTTGAAGCTGCTTCTGGCGACGTTGAAGCGCTGATAGAGCTGGCAGAAGCCCTTGAACCGGAAACCTCGGGTGCCGATGTGGCCGGAGCAACCGTTACCCAGTCAGCCACTTTTGACAGTGTTTCCAGCCGGATCAGTTCAACCCGCTCTGGCACAAATACTGGTGATATGTTCCAGTCTGGCGGGGTCTGGGCCAAGTACTTGCACAGCAAAGGCAAACAGGATGACAAAGTGGCAGCCGATGGCTTCAAATCCCGTCTCAACGGCATTACCTTCGGTGCCGATGGTGAAATCAATGATGACTGGACTCTGGGCGTTGCGTTTACCGCCGCTGACGCCACGACCAATAGCACGGGTTCAAACAACAGTACAGACACCTCCAGTATTATAGGTACGGTGTATGGTAGCTGGCAGAAGGGCGCTCTGTTCTTTGATGCCATGGCCAGTCTTGGCCGCAGCAACAATGAAGGAGAACGTCTCAATAACCTGATCAAATCTGAATATGATGCCGACCAACTGGGATTTCGGTTGACCGCCGGGCAAGATATTGTTCTGGATAATCAGGACATTGTGTTGCAGCCAACCGTATCATTCAATTACGGCAGTGTAGAGGTTGAAGCCTATGAGGAATCAGGCACCGCTGCTGCTCTGGCTTTGGAACAGCAGCGTTATGAAGTGATCGAATTGGGTGCTGGCCTTACTGCCATGAAAACCGTTGAGTTTAACCAAAGCTCACTTGATGCCGCCCTATCCCTCAATGTATGGCACGATTTTGCCGGTGATCAGGTACAGACACAAAGCCGTTTTCTGACTGGCGATACGATCATTACCAGTACTGGGGCAGCACCTGAGAAAACCACCTGGCAAGCCGGTCTGGGCGCTAATTATATGATTAGCAATAATCTGACCGCTTCCGTAAATTACGATCATACGTGGAAATCTGGTTTTGATGCTGACACTATCAGTGCCAGGTTGAGATACGACTTTTAATCATTGTTAATGAAAGGAGCTTTGGGTCGTATCCAAAGCTCCATTTATTTACCAAACGGTTTTAACCAATCCTCGTAAGTAGCTGGCCACACAATAAAGAGGACAAAACAATGAATGAAGAACTGGTCAAAGCGGGTATCGACAAAAAAACCGCCCATAAAGTCGCGGTCTCCTTAAACCCAGACCACCTTGCGACTAAAGAAGATTTGCTCCGGCTAGAGAAAGTAATGCTGGAGTTCCAGCAAAAAACAGATGCACGTTTCACCGCACTCCAGAAAGGTATGATCAGCCTGCAAAAAGAGAACACCGAAAAACTGGCAGAAATACAAGTAACTACCGCCGATAAATTAACTGGCAGTTTCTCGTCACATTCCTCGGCCTTGGCCTCACTGCCTGCGTCCTGTTCACTTTGAATCTCTACTTTCACTAACGGCAGATTTCACCTTGGCAAACAGCTTAGGAATTGTCTAAAAATAACTTTCCCATTTCACTCTAATTCTGGAACTATG
>NZ_JAHHPO010000526.1 GCF_024606365.1 Endozoicomonas sp. ONNA2 | reverse complement strand
AAGGCGATAAACTGCACAGTGTCAACCTCTTATAAACTACCCCCTGGCTATATAAAAAGGGCATTTAATGCCGGTAATGCCGGTATCGGAGCAGGGATCAATGAAGGCAATGTTGCCAACACAACAGCGTTTAACTGCACTGTGACCACTGTTGGCATAATAGGGGGGAAGAAAGGCGATACGAATGCCGGTATCGGGGCGGGTAAAAATACCGGTATGGTTACCAAAACAACAGCGGTGAATTGCGACGTACAAACCTTTGACAAGCATTCTCTTGCCGGTATTGGCGCAGGAAATAACGAAGGAAGTGTCGCCCGGACCACGGTGATTAACAGCAATGTTACCAGCCCTGGCAAAGCCGATATCATGGGAGGCGTTGACCCGTATGTTTGTAATGTCCGTGTTAAGGATATACTGCAGAATAACACCGACCAGATGAAATGCAGTGAACTTTTAAAAACTGATTTCTGTAAAAATGTTGACCCCCGCCTGGCAAAACCCGACTGCCAGGCCCCTGATACACTTTATGGCACTGATGCCTCGCTCACCTGTCCAGTCACGCTTACCGCGCCAACGCCGGTGGCATCATCGGGTACCGCCACCATGGCCGGTATCGCCGTGGGCGCGTTGTTTTTTGTGGCGGCGGTCGGTGTTATTGGTGTGTACGCTTATCGCCTCTACCAAAGATCAGCCACTGACGATGGCGGTAACCGCCCCATGCCGGGGCACTCCGGTAGCGAACCCGGGCCTGAGAGACCTGAACACCATTACGATTTGCCTGTTAGCCCTGAACCCCATCAAGAACTGCTGAGCGTCAGGCAGGAAAACAACGCGCCCCTCCGCGGTGCCTACTACACCCTTGGCCAACAACACCCTGACTCCCCGATATACGAGAGTCTATCCTCCGGGTATTTACATATCTTTGACGAGGACAAGACACCGGTAATGGTCGAAGAGGCAGTTATGACACCAAAGGGCAGCGACTCCACGGTGGCCGTTATAAATATAAGTTAAATTCGGGGAGGCAAAGACAGGGTTGCATATCAGCAGCCTACGTTAATTGGAACCACAAAGGCACAAAGACACAAAGTTTTTTTGGGGCTTCGCCTCGCAAGCCAATAAAGGCTTCCTTTGTGTCTTCGTGTCTTTGTGGTTCAAGGCTTTTTTGCGCAAGACCTTTAAAAGAAGGGGAACCACAAAGGCACAAAGACACAAAGTTTTTTTGGGGG
>NZ_JAHHPO010000525.1 GCF_024606365.1 Endozoicomonas sp. ONNA2 | reverse complement strand
ATCTGATTTGAATACCCAGATTATACAAAGCTCCATCGTAGTTATATAGCCCAAAACGTCCAAGTTGGTTTACACCATTAGAAAATTTGTAATCTTTTTATTACCGACGGCAACTCCGAATAACACCCCTTGCAACAATGCCTGAACCCATCCTTTGAGCGCTTGTCCCGATACCAGAACTCACTGGTCATCGGGTAAAAGTCACCGCACTTTTTGCAATACTTCTCCAGCACCGCACAGCCTTTCACATCGTCCCACCCGATCGCTTTCATACCACCTTCCAAAAACTGTCTTATACTGTAACCGCTGAGTCCAGTCAGCCACCGGCCCGTGGCATCACCACATACTCCGGGGCCGGTGCTTTAACCCTGGTCGCCTATCGACTCGTAAATATCCATCACCGTCACTTTTTCACTGACGTCATTGAACTGTGGGTCGTTATCCATGTACATGCAGTTCAACCCGCCGACGTAACCTGCCAGGGTTTTAAACGCGTCCATCAGGTCTTCCCGTTCATCTTCCGGCAGGGTGATCAACAGTTCTACCAAATTGCAACCTAAATGATTGAGCGCACCGGTCATTTGACAGCGCATGTGGTCCATGTTGATTTTCATTTTTTCTACTCCGGCCACACCAAAGTGTCCTGCAAATGACAAGAACGATCCGGAACAAGGCGCAAACTGGAATATTGGCAAAGCCATTTTTGACCGTAATATTTAATCATGGTCTCCCGCGCTTTATTGGCATTCGGTGCGGTGACTTTCACATAACCGGGAAAGCCGATATGCCCGGTACCAAAGGTAAAATAAAAATGCATATTGATTGCCTCCTATCGTTTGACATCAAACCGGTTCATCAACTGGTTCATCACTTTCGTTCGCTTTCGATGGCACAGCTCATAGTCCATCAGCTGTAAAATCCGCCACGGATTACGCTCTGCCCGGATTCTTTTCAGACACTGTTGGGTGTGGCCGTGCAGTGTCGCCCGGTTTTTGGCATCGACTCCGAAAACGATCACGGTAAAAAACCTCCGCAGCAAGGTGGGATGAAACATGCGCCAGCGCAATGCGCCGGGCCTGTCGGCGTAGTGCCTGCAATTCGTTCACGGTGACCTCCATCGCTTTGGCTTTGCGGTCAATGGGACCGGCCATGCCATACAGCGCCACCAGTCGGGTCACCGGATCCGGCCCCAGTTGTAATTCCAAATCATTATCCAGCGCCAGCAACCGCCGACCGGTGCGTCGGCCCTGCCACAAAGGCACGCTGCCGACGCCCCGGGTCGAGCTCGGTTCCATAAACCGCACAATAGAACTGTCGCCGGTGCCAATATCCAGCGATTTGTAGATATACCGCCAGCTGGCCCAGTCCTCCAGCAGCGTGTCAATGACGTCAGACCGGCGGCGCATGTCGGAATCCGAACATGGTTTGTGGATTTTGCAAATATTTGCAGAACAGTTCGATGTCCATGCGCACACAACCGCGCACGTCGGTTTCGTCGAAAAAATAATTCGGGTGCATGACCACCTGCCAGTGTTGCTGGTCCGGGCGAAAGGCCAGCACCGGTACCTTGTTCTGCGCGTTGGCATTGGCCTGGCACTGCTGCCACCACTGTTTGACCTGGCCATCGGTGGCGGTGCGGTGGCGTTTGATTTCAATGCTGAAGTTATAGACGCCGGTGTCGTCGCCCCGGTCGCGGCACTGCGCCAAATTGCGTTGCAAATTGACGCGGCCGTTGGTCAGCGTGGCTATTTGGCGGCAGAATTCCCGCTCGCCGCTTTTGCCCTTGCGGCAAGACTTTTTTCCGGTATCAGAGCTCACAGGCGTGCCCACGCAGTAATTCAATGGTTTCAAAATGGATTGAGCACAAACCACGGGCGGTGCCAGCGTTCAGTTGCGTGATGCGCCCACCCTGTTGCTGGTAATGGCGCACATCGCGGTTCAGCTGGCGACGCTGGCCGGGTTTGGGCAGGCTGGCCAGCGGTGTTCGGGTTTTCATATCGTCTCTCCGGTTGCTATGATTTAAACGCCTGATTCGCGGGTTTTGTTTTGCGAATTCACAAATAGGATTTATTTGTGGTAGGCTTGGCCCCGTCTTCGTCGGCCTGGCTAACAACCAGAATGTGACGGGGTCAACTCCCTGTTTGATGATGGCGCACGCAATGCCGGGTGTCCTGATTCATACAAGACCTGTAAAGGGAAAGATCAGGGGGCTGCACATTGGCTTTGTTAGCGCCCGGCACCCCTGTTACTTACCC
>NZ_JAHHPO010000524.1 GCF_024606365.1 Endozoicomonas sp. ONNA2 | reverse complement strand
TATTTCATAAACGTGCTCCCGATCTCGCTTGTCCTTTGCCGCTCTAAGGGAGTTTCAATCCCGCCTATCTGAATTCCATGGGGAGACCCCGTGTGAAGAAAATTCCTACCGGTCGGGGCAGCATATCGCCGCTGACCTTGCTGGCAATATGGTCAGTATCGGCCATCACCTCGCTGCCCGGCCTGGCAGTGTCTCCTATTATCGGGCAACTGGATACGATTTTTACCAACGTATCAGTGTTGAACATCCCTTCCATACTGCTTTCCGGTCAGCTGGCCATTACCGGGAACAAACTGTTGATTCTGATCACTGGCCTGATGATCTTCATGATCAGTAGCGTGCTCTGTTTCTTTGCGGAAAGTATTCGGGCACTGTTGTACATTAGCCTGTTATTGGGGGTCGGTGCAGGTATCGTTATTCCCCTGTCTACCAGCTTGATCAATGATTTTTTCACCGGGAAGTATCGAATCCGCCAGTTTGGTATCAGCTCGTTTATCACCAATCTTACCCTGGTTTTAGCCACAGTCCTGACCGGATGGCTGGCCGAGATTAACTGGCACTATCCTTTTTTTATTTACCTGTTATGTCCCTTTTTTAATACAGGCCTATCATTTATCCAGTGTCTGGGCAGGGTGGATGTTATCCATCTTTTTCCTGGTCATGATGTTACCGGGGCTTTTTATTAAAGAGCTGGTTGATTTTTTATCCAATTACACGGTGGCGATATGTTTTGGGAGTATTGCCCTGGGACTGATAATCATTACCGTAATCCTGCCCTGACGGCATTGGGAATATCCATAGTCGGCTTCAGCTACGGTATTATCCAGCCATTTGTATACGATAAGACGGCATCGTTGTCCAATCACCGTCAAGCCAGTCTGTCGCTGGCTTTGGTTATGTCGATGAACTATATGGCTATTGTCTTATTTCCTTTCTTGATGGACATTATTGATTTCACCTTTCATACCGGTAGTAGCGCACGGTTGCCTTTTGGAATTTTTGTACTATTGTCGTTAATGATATGTCTGTTTTGTTTTTATCAACGTGACAGTGAAGTGTTATCGGCAGAAGGGTTAGGGTAAACGTTACATTGTTCCTGTCTCGCAAAATCCCTTAGAGCGACAAAGTCCTCGGCTTTGGCATCCTGCGTCACCC
>NZ_JAHHPO010000523.1 GCF_024606365.1 Endozoicomonas sp. ONNA2 | reverse complement strand
TAGTACCAGCCCAAGTAGCCAGAAATATACGATTCCATATGGCCAGCTACTTATGCAGATATTGATATCTATAACAAGAAATTACTAAGACGGGTCTGGCCAACATCGTCAGCAGACGCATCCGGTAAATTGAAACACCGTTATGGCCACAGTCGGGATGAGAGGGTAATGGTGGCAATAGCGAGAATGCCAGAGGCAATAGCAGCGAGACCGTGTACAAGGCAGCCAACACAGGCAGTAAGGCATGCGCTTCGGAAAAGTACACTGGCAATTTTGTGTCTGTCTTCAGAAAGACAGGTCATAATTGCACCATGAGCAATACCCGCAGCCACGTTCCAACGAAGACTTCTACCGTTAGTATAATTGTCATTAAAATCATGAGTAATGAGGACAACCCCTAACGTTGAAGAGACCCCCAGAAAAGAGGCCCAGGCAGGAATGAGAGATGCCGGGACCAAGAAGTTGCACGATGTCAATACCGCATTTGTCAGACGATCCAGCAATCTGGTCGAGACAGTGGGTTTGTAACTTGAGTATTCAGCCGGCAAAGTATGTTTTCGGCAAATGGGGCATCGTGCATCGGTTTTGCCAGATTCGATGATACAGGACCGACCAAAAATATGTCCGCATGCCAGATTTACCGGGGCATGGTCAGCGTCGGTTTCCTCAATATTTTCCCAGCAAATAACGCATTGTTCGGTAGCAACGGAATCGGCAATCATGTTAACTCCAGGGGTTGAATACAGTGCGCAGGGGTTGGACATGGTTTGGCAGTGAGAGTTCCCGAGTCAGGCACAAACTGGGGTGGTTTTATTGTTGATATCCATGAACAATGGATCAAGCGTCTGACTTTCCCTTGGCCTCTGCAATAAGGCGAATGGTCGTTTCCGTCAGCAAGCTGACCGAACGCCAGAACGGGTTTTTTTCTGCTGGCGATTCAGGCTCACTCTTTTGCAGTTGCAGCAGACTCTCTTGCAATGCTTTCGGGCAGACCGCCGGGCGCACAGGTGCCTCCAGCCCGGGGTAGTTCTGCCGGTAAAACCGGGGCCAGTCAAACAGCAGTCCGGGGTCGGCCTTGCCACGAAAACCGGCAATATGCTCATGACCGATCACCCGCTCAGGGTCGCGCAATTTGGGATAGTGTTCTTGTAACCTGGCCATCACCCGCTGCAAAGACTGGTACTGCCCGTCGGTAAACGGGAATACATTCCCGTTATAGTTCACCAGCTCAATGCCAACAGAGCAATCATTTAACCCCTGAACGCCTTGCCACTCACTGACCCCCGCATGCCAACCGCGATGCGCCTGGCCATTCAGGCAGTCAACCAGCTCATAAATATCGCCATTGGTATCGATCACAAGGTGTGAGGACACAGAGGACTCAGGGTTGATAAAAATGTCCAGCGTATCTTTCAGGTCTACCGCCGTATAATGAATGATCAGATAATCCACAGGAATTGACCAGTCATCCCTATTCGCCGTTTTTACCCGGTTCACATTGAGAGTCATAAGCATGCAGCCAGCCAAGCATCAATCGACTTATCATTGTCTGATTCTCTCAAGACTGCAAGCAGTCACGGTGTGCGGACCAAAAATTATTGGAGGATAAAACCATGGCCAAAGGGCTATTAAAGCATCAGGAACGACAGGGTGCCTTGAGCCTCCTGGGCAAGGATCTGGCACGCCGGGCAAAATCAAAATGTGAGCTGTGTGAAGCGTCTGGCGTGCCACTGTCCATCTATGAGGTAGAGCCGGTTCCCGGTGAGCCAGACTACGATCACTGTCTGATGCTCTGTGAGACCTGCAAAACGCAGCTTGGGCAGCCCAGACGCCTGGAGCCCAACCACTGGCGATGCCTCACGAAAAGTATCTGGAGCCCGATACCCGCCGTACAGGTGGTTTCTCTTCGACTGTTAAGACAATTATCGGAAAAACAGGACTGGGCTATGGAAGCGCTGGAGCATGCTTATCTTGAGCCGGATATTGAGCAGTGGGCAGACTCAGGGAAAATCTGAAAAAAAAAAGAGCCATTTGTTGTCTAAATGGCTCCCGGGGCGTTCATTGTTTTTTTCGCGTTAACATAACCAAAGCCACCTGGCTCCCAAGCACTTCCAGCTTGCTTTTTGCTTCTCTGAAGTGTCTATGACTGTCATTGGCTTTTTGATCAGCAAGCTCAAGAGCAGCTTCTGTATTTTGATCCGGCATCGAAACCACCACTGGGATAGTGACACTTTCTCTACTATCACCCATGGAGTCGGCATAGTGCATCTGGCCGTTTTTACAATCTCTTCGCCAGGATACATAGTGGGTTTCTTTAATCGCCATAAAGGCACTGACTCCATAAATGACTTTTTCTTCACTTTTATACATAGGCACAGCAACATCCTTCTGCCAATCGAAGTGGCATCGGTTTTGTGCACCCTCATTAGGTATGGTCATGAATATCACTTCCGGACTACTATTATAAGAATCAGGTAAAAGTGCTTTCTCAGCGCTGTCATGATCATTGTGCTCTTCTTTCTGGCTTTCAATGTAGATGTCGATCATCCCCTGAAAGTTATTCGCTCTCTCCATAATCTTTCTTACTACATATTCCTTATTTGGAGATTCTTTGTTATAACCATGCCGTCTCAATTCAGCTACCATTCTCTTGCCTTCATGATTAACAAACTCTGCCACTTTGGAACGAATGAAACGCTTTTTATTTTTAAAGTGTTTTTCC
>NZ_JAHHPO010000522.1 GCF_024606365.1 Endozoicomonas sp. ONNA2 | reverse complement strand
CGTAATTAGCCAGAAATTGCATAATGCCAATGCCTTTTTGGAACTGAATGGTATTGCTGAAATAGATGCCTTAGCTATTAATGGTTTTTTCGACCAATATATTACTGGTATGAAACGCCATATTTTCTCATCTGCTGAGCGATTTGCCGAGTTCAAACGTTGGCAGGATCATCCGGTGCAACAGGTTTGCCTGGACTATTTCTCGAAAGAGGCCATGACCGTTTTGGCGGAAACGTTAAAAGATCATAATGCCAGTGTGCGTTTTTTAAACATCAGCAATGTTTGTGAGTACCCTGAGGAATTCTACAAGGCCATTCCCTTTGATGATAACGGGACGAACATCAGCATCACTCCTTCCCGGTATGTTCAGGGGCTACCATTTTCTGATGACGCTATCTGTGCCTATAGTCAGCTCTTTGGTAGTCGGTTATTCACGGCCACTGCAACAATCCCGGAAATGGCAGACGCTCTGTATGGCTCTGCAATAAGTGGCCGTAATCGGGATCTCAGGGCGCTTTCCAGTAGATACGATCGGTCTCTGTATACGTGGTTCCTCGAACAGGCAGCATATGAAGGTATGCCTGCCCGTGACCGAAAGTTGATTGATGATTTTATCGATATTTATGGAACAGGGCCATCGCATCAGCTACCCACCAGAATCTTCCGGTTGTTTGCCAAACATCCGGTAGAAACAAGGCATGACTGGATATTGTGGCTGACCGCCGGCCGACTCACCAGTTCGGAAGTTGACGAGCTGAAAGTCCATAAAAAGGATCTCAAGTCAGACTATCTCGAGAGTCACCCTGTCAACAGCATGAACTCGCAACCGCCGCTCTTCATCAAAATTCTGGACATGATTACCGCTGAAACAACGCAGGCTGAGACAGTTCAACCGATCGATTGTGCAACAAACTCTCAAACGGCCGCGTAAAAAAGTTACTTTGTATCTTTATGGCATTAAAAAAATCGGCAGAGCGTCAATCACTTCTTAATTCATTGCTGGGGGATATGGGGGTTGGCAGTCTGAACACTACCAGATAGGTAGAAACGATAAAGGTCAGAATTGCCGCCCCTTCAATCAGTAATGCGGTCTCCTGCTGCACTGCGCCTGCCATCATGGCCCCATAGGCCAGAAGCAGAGAGAACTCGCTGCTCTGTCCCAAACGTAATCCCATCTCCCGGGCATTATCGCTTCGTTCGCCTGTCAAATGCTGGAGCAAATATTTAAACAGTATGGGCTTGGCGATTAATACGATTGCTGACGTTAGTACAATAGCCATCAGCAGATGGCTGTTCAGCATCGGATCAAACTGGGCACCAATCGAAAAAAAGAACAGGATCAGAAAAAACTCCCGCAACGGCTTCAAGCCCTCGGCAATAATCAGTGAGATAGGCGATGTAGCAATACTGACCCCGGCAATAAAAGCACCAATCTCATGGGACAGACCAAAGGATTCCGCCAGTTGCGCCGCTGTCAGGCACCAGCCCAGTGACACCAGAAAAATATACTCAGAGATAATGTCAAAACGCCCCATGAACGGTAGGAGGACAAATCGGACAAAACTCCAGGCCCCCAGGGCAAACACACAGGTTTTTAATGGCAGTAATAGAGCCTCGATATGAGCGCCACGGTTGCTGCTGTATAGAACCAGAATGGTCAGAATGGCCAGAATATCTTCGAACAGCAGGATGCTGATCATCACTTCGCCGGTTCGCTTGTGGTGCAGCGTTGTGGTTGGTATCAGCTTTAAACTGAGCACGGTACTGGAAAAAGCCAGCGCCAGGCCAGCAATGAAGGCTTCTATCAATGGCAAACTAAAGAGCAGGACAAGAACGGCCCAGATCATGACACCCGTGACACTCAGGCAGAGAAAGGTTACCAGTGCCGTTTGTTTTAACCGTTTGAGCAGGTTTCTGGGATGGAGGTGCAACCCTAGCAGAAACATCAACAGAATAATCCCCATAGTGGAGACCGCTTCAATATGCCCATCATCGATAACCGCGTCCAGGCCATGAGGACCAACCAGCATACCAAGGCCAATATAAGCGAGAATAATCGGCTGTTTCAGCCAGACAAACAAGGTGCCCAGTAAAGATGCACCACCAAAGATGACGGCCATTTCCAAAACAAGATGTTCAAACGGTCCTTGCACAGCGTAAGCCTTGTCGTTAAAACTATTGAATTGTTCAGGATAGTTGATCAAACAGGTTGAGATTGTGGGATTTTCACTTGACGTTTTTTCCTTTTTGGATGGCATAAGTTCACCAAAACAAGTGACACTGTTGTTTTCATGTTGATGATTTGGCTGATCATAATGGGACTGATGTTTAAGTCATGGGCTGCCTGGCTGGCACTGGCTATTCTCTATTTGTTCTCTACCCCGCCGGTTGCATCGCTACTCATGCATAGCCTTGAGCGTTACCCGGTCTTTAATCCAGCGCAGGCACAACGTGTCGAGCCTCAGGCAATAGTGATTCTTGGGGGTGGTTTACCGCGTATCAGCCCCGAGATGTCAGGTTTTCGTCCTTCCGCGTATACCCTTGAACGACTGCGCTATGGCGCGTGGCTGAGTCGGCAGACTGAGCTGCCGATTATGGTCAGTGGTGGCGGTTTTCGACCGGAGGCGGCCACCATGGCAGAAAGTCTTAAACGTGATTTTGGCGTAGCAACCCGGTGGCAGGAGGATCGAAGCACGACCACCCTGGAAAATGCAGTTTATGCCCGTGACATGCTGCCTGAGGATATTCACTCGGTTTTACTGGTGACCCATGGCTGGCATATGCCACGGGCAGTGCTCAGCTTTGAACGAGCTGGTTTTCAGGTAATTCCGGCGCCGGGTATGCTGGCTGATGGTGCAAAAGATACTTTTCGTATCAGCCGATGGTTGCCCAGTGCCCGTTATTTAAGTGGCAGTGAACGTGCTTTGAGAGAGTACGCAGGGTATTTGTGGTACTGGCTGACCTATCGTCACTGAGGGTTGTTTTTTGAAGATCAGGGAAGACCGTGACTTTAAACTGTCAATACTCCCACCGCCAGGCGATTGAGGAGCGGGAGAGGATGTAGATAACAGCTTTTCTCTTTTGGCACTGGCTGCTGACTCTCCTTTTTTCCTGGCTACTTCATCACTAAAGCCTTTTTCTGAAGCTGATTTATAAGCTTTAAACCTGGCATTGCTAATGGCCCGCAAAATCTTGCCAGTCTCGGTATGATGGTAAGGCTTAAGTCAATGCCAACAATAGTCAGGAATTGCCCCGGAATAACTGCATCATTTTATTCAGACTGGGAA
>NZ_JAHHPO010000521.1 GCF_024606365.1 Endozoicomonas sp. ONNA2 | reverse complement strand
ACTATTCACTAAAAATTTCCGACTTTTTATCCTCAATTTTCTGCCATCCTCGCTAGGGGCGCTATTCTCGGACAGCCTCCTAGATTTTGAAGTTAAATTCGCCGTCCAGATGATCTTTTATCTGCATGACCTGGCGTACCAGGTGAGCAAGGGACTTGGTACCCATCTTTTCCATAACGCGGGAACGATGGATTTCCACAGTGCGCTGACTCAGGTTGATGTCTGCGGCGATGACCTTGTTGGCTTTACCCTCAACCACATGGTGCAGTACTTCACGCTCACGATCAGTCAGGGTCGACAGCCTGCGGAGAATTTCCTTGTGCTCCAGCAGTTCTTTTCTCTGTTGTGTGTCCAGTTTCAAGGCATCGTTGATCAGGTCCAGCAGTTCCTGGTCGCGAAAAGGCTTCTGAATAAAGTTCATTGCTCCATCTTTGATGGCCTGAACCGCCATAGGCACATCACCGTGACCCGTGATGAAGATGATGGGAAGAATGCAATGCATATCATTGAGCTTGCTTTGCAGCTCAAGTCCACTCATGCCGGGCATACGGATATCCAGCACAATGCAGCCTGGCCGATTTTCATCGTAAACTTCAAGGAACTCAGCAGGTGAAGAAAAGGCTTCGACAGTCTGACCTACTGACCTCATCAACATTTTCAGCGAGTCACGCACAGCCTCGTCATCATCGATGATAAATACGGTTGGTTCTTGCTTCATGTCCTGTTGCTGCATAATGACTCCACTGTGAGAAGTTTGCTGTATAGTTTGGTGTTTTTGCCATCAGGCTGGAAAGAAGTGATGCGGGAAAGCCATAATTAACGCTCTTTGAGCATCAACTGCGTTACTCGGAAGATTGGCCGGAAGTCACACAGGTTGAAAAAAAAATTGCTTAAAGGCTGTGGAATTCGCTCTGTATTTCAATATCTCGTGGCAAAGAGTTTAGCAGAGTGTGATGCTGTTGCTTTGGTAAATAAAACACACCTCCGGTTTAGCCCGGAACTGTTTTCGATGATCATTAGTTATACTGTTGGTGTTGTGTGTTGGTGGTGTTGTGTGTTGGTGGTGTTGTGTGTTGGTGGTGGTATTGAATGCAAAAAGCCTGTACTGCTACAGGCTCTTCATCAGGTTAAATCATCAGTGCGCTGACTGGCTCAGATTTAGCGGCGCAATCATGTTTTCCGGTTTCAGGATCTCTTTTAGCTGCTCTTCGTTCAGCAGGCCTTCTTCCAGTACCAGGTCCACCACACGACGGCCGCTCTTCAGGGCAGTCTTGGCGATACGACTGGAGTTTTCGTAGCCCAAAAATGGGTTTAGTGCAGTAACCAGACCAACACTGTTGTCTACGTAGCTTTGGCACACGTCACGGTTGGCGGTAATGCCTTTGATGCACTTTTCGGTCAGCATATTCATGCCGGCAGACAGTTGCCGGATAGACTCAAGAATCTTGTAAACCAATACTGGCTCAGCGTAGTTCAGCTGCAGCTGCGCGGCCTCAGATGCCAGAGTTACGACCATGTCGTTACCAATGACGTGGAAAGCGATCTGGTTCATGGCTTCTGGAATAACCGGGTTGACCTTGCCAGGCATGATCGACGAACCTGGCTGCATTTCTGGCAGGTTGATCTCGTTAAAGCCGCACAGCGGGCCACTGGATAGCAAACGCAAGTCGTTGCTGATTTTGGACAGCTTAACCGCCAGACGTTTCAGGGCGCTGGAGAAAATTACGAATGCACCCATATCAGAAGTAGCTTCCACCAGATCGCCAGCCAGAATCATTTCCTGGCCAGAAATTTCACTCAGGTATTTGATGGCCAGCGGCGCATAACGGCTGTCAGCGGTGATGCCGGTACCGATCGCCGTACCACCCAGGTTCACTTCACGCAGTAGTCCGGCCATTTCACCGATGCGCTGAATGTCTTCACCGATGGTGGTGCTGAAGGCACGGAATTCCTGACCCAGAGTCATGGGTACCGCGTCCTGCAGCTGGGTACGACCCATCTTCAGAATGTCACTGTACTCGATGGCTTTGATGTCCAGGGCATTTTTCAGGGTCTTGATGGCCACCAGCAGTGACTTGTGCTTGAGCACCATGGCCAGACGCATCGCTGTCGGATATACGTCGTTGGTAGACTGTGCCATATTGACGTGGGTGTTCGGGTGCAGGTACTGGTATTCACCACGACGGTGTCCCATCAGCTCCAGGGCACGGTTACAGATGACTTCGTTGGCATTCATGTTGGTGGAGGTACCCGCACCGGCCTGAATCATGTCAACAACAAACTGATCGTGCAGACGGCCTTCGATGATCTCATCACAGGCATCCGCAATGGCTTCTGCTTTTCGCTGGTCCAGCATGCCCAGATCGCGGTTCGCCAGTGCACAGGCTTTCTTCACCATGGCCAGGGCCCGTGGCAGGTTGGCGTAGTGGTTCAGCTGAACACCGCTGATCTGGAAGTTTTCAATGGCACGCTGGGTCTGGATGCCATAGTAAACATTTTCCGGAACTGGAGCTTCACCGAGCAGATCGTGTTCAATTCGGTATTGGGTGAGGTCAGTCATTTTCTTGGCCCGGGATAGCGCCATACTTGCGCACTGGAGGAAAATCATTAGCCTGCATGGGATGAGTCTGTTTTGCTTGATAAAAGCAGGCTCGCTGGGGTTAGTCTGTGCCTATCCATAATTATCAGCAATAAGTGGTACTACTTAAATAAACAAAAGTTATCAAAAATAGCGAAAATCGAAATTTATTCACTCCAAACTCACGTTTTAATTAAAATGTCCGTTTTTATTGATAACCTCAGATTGGATAGCCCCGGCGCTGACCAACAGTTCGGCGATCGTCGTGTACCCTTTAGAGGAGGCCCACATCAGGGCATTCCAGCCATCTTCCATACTGGCATTGATGTCAGCGCCCCTATTGATCAGTAACTCGACGACCACCTCTTGTCCTTTTCGAGAGGCCCACATCAGGGCAGTTAATCCATTGAAATCTCCGGCATTACTCTGGCAGGCATCGATGTTGGCGCCCTTTTCGATCAGTAGCTCGGCGACCGCCTTTTGGCCGAACTGACAGGCCGCCATCAGGGCAGTGTAGCCATTGAGATCTCCGGCATTATTCCGGCAGGCATTGACGTTAACGCCCTTGTCGATCAGCAGCTCGGCGACCCCTGCGTGCCCTTTCCAGGATGCCGCCATCAGGGCAGTGTGGCCATTGTATCTTCCGGAATTCTTCAGACAAGCATCGAGTTTGGCGCCCTTGTCAATCAACAGCTCGGCGACCGCCTTGCGTCCTTCCTGGGAGGCTGACATCAGGGCAGTGTGGCCATTGTACAGTTCGGTATTGACGTCAGCGCCATTGTCGATCAGCAGTTTGCAAATTGCCTTGTATCCTCTCTGGGAGGCCGACATCAGGGCGGTGAAGCTCTTGCGATTTCCGGCTGCAACCTGGTAGGCATTGACGCAAGCGTGATTGTCGACCAGCAGCTTGGCGATCGCCTCGTGCCCTTTCTGGCAGGCCGATATCAGGGCAGTGAAGC
>NZ_JAHHPO010000520.1 GCF_024606365.1 Endozoicomonas sp. ONNA2 | reverse complement strand
TCGTTTAAATTAGCCTTGATTGGAACGATCGTAAGGCCGATTCTATCGCCCTGGAGCAATCCTTGAGGCGGCCTTAAAGAAAGATGTGTCAGTATTGAAATATGTTCCTGCAGAAAACCTGAGCCCCAGTGAGCGTCGCCTCAAAGCTTCAGTGACCACAGAGGTGATAAAACCATCGGACAAAGAAGAAGAGCGCATACTCTACGAATTAATAAAGTCTAACAAAATTCCCTACGTGCCCACGGATGTTCAGTTGAAGTTCTTGACCAGTTCCGAGGTCACCCTGAAAGAGAAACTCAGCTTCATTGAAACACTGGATGCCCCGACCTTCGCCTTCCCGAAGGAGGTCACAGCGGCACCGTTGATTTGCCAGCAATCACCTTTAAAATTTTCCCGTACCAATCTGTTTTTGATGCCCTTGATTGCAACTGCTCACCAGGTCACCGGATTTGCGCTGCCCAATGCTGCTCTGGGGGAGAATATTAACCGATTCATTGCCAGGAATATGCCTGCCTCGTTCGGGCGGCAGGAGATACCCGAAGAGCTGTGCCCGGCAAACGGCTCAACAACCCGAATTGTCGGCGGGCGGACCATTCAGTGCCAGCAAGCTCCAGGCCAGGCCACCTATTTTAAGTTCCAGAGAGCCAAAGAGCCCCTTGAGACGCTGGCCAGGGAGGGTCTGCTTTATCAATTCATCGCCAATACTCCTGCGCTGACATTTAAAAGCGAACTTCCGAAGTACCGGGCCTTTATGCAACTCCCCCTGAGCAAAGACCTGAAGTGCCTGATTGACCAGTTTGATGACCAGATAGAAATTACCGAAAACCATGGCCAGCGATACATCAATGTCTTTTCCTATACAGCACCTGTCGGCTATGCCCGGTATGCTCACTCCCCGGCAACAGCAGATAACTGCCCCTGGAAACGCCCGGAGCAAGGCATCCTTACGGCCTGTCTCGATGCCGGTTACATGACCGGCATGGGGCTGGTGCCGACCAGCATGCTGCAGTGCCTGCACGACACAGTGTCCGGTCGGCGTTGGGTTGCCTTGCATGCGGCCCTGAATCCCGAGCGCGACAACATTCACGCTGGCACATTGGGGGCATGGAATACTTTGGCAACCGACAAGGTTGATTTTGGGTACTGTGGCATGCGTGACCTGGGTGATTATGAAATCTTTG
>NZ_JAHHPO010000519.1 GCF_024606365.1 Endozoicomonas sp. ONNA2 | reverse complement strand
GACCAATTTGCTGCCACCGCAGTAGGGCAGTCTATTCTCGGACAGCCTCCTGGCGTACCATAAACAGCGCTGCGATCACTCCTGCTACCGTAAGACCTGGCCATGCACACAGCGCATTCACTGATCAGATGAAAAAGTCTCTACTGCCAGCGGTTCTGGCTCATCATGCCCCTGCAGCGTCTGTTCATAAAGGTCCTGTGCTCAAATTCACCAAAACGTTCATAGGCTGTTCGCCGAAAAGAACCGGATAGTACGGGCTGTTTCCTGGCATGCGTGAATCTCTGGCTTATTTTTCTGTGGAAAGTGTTCCATCATGGTTTCTTGATGGTTCAGGCTGGAAATATCGAGGCATTATAATGGGTATAGGCTTGCGGTATCCATGGATGTTTAACTTGAGTGAATCAGTCCCTATGATTATTGCCTCTTGGTATTTCCTGAAAAGACTGCCCGTCTGAGTTGTTTAATCGCCACTTGCCGCAGCCTTTTCAAGATAAAAAGTAGTCAAGGTGACCCAATGAGTAAAAGTGACAAGATCAGACTTGATAAATGGTTATGGGCAGCACGCTTTTATAAAACCCGGAGTATCGCCAAAGAAGCCATTAATGGCGGCAAAGTGCACTTGAATGGTCAGCGCTGCAAGCCAGGCAAAGAGCCACGGGTTGGTGATGTGATCAAACTTCGTGCGGGCTGGGATGAGCGCATTGTCATCGTCAAGCAGCTTAATGACCAACGGCAGAAGGCTGAGCTGGCCCAACAGCTTTACGAGGAAACGCCTGAGAGCCTTCAGGCCCGGGAAGAAGCAGCTGCTAATCGAAAAGCACTGCGAGGCGCCATGCCCAGACCCGATCACCGTCCGGATAAAAAACAGCGACGTGAGATTCTGAAGTACAAGGCGGATTGCTGAGCCCGGCAACCCGGAAGAGGGTCTTGTTAATGATTTCAGCGCCGATACCTGCCGGGTTAATCAGGTAAGGTCAGGGGAGGCATGTTTGCTATCGGTCACACCAGGACCGCCTGCAAGGCTGGATACCTTTATCAAGTGGGTCACAAATGCCCATGGCGCGTAAAAATATTTTGCGCCACCCTCAGGGATGAAAAATGGTTGAGCAAAATATTGTCACGACAAATGTTCATGACCGATAGGTCGGCACATGAGGTAGCTATTACTGTGCGACAATGCTGTACGACAATCGTTTTGAATATGTTGGCAAAAGACACCCCATCAGTTAATGAATCAGTATTGATGAGAATTGTCGGGAATTGCTGGAATAATGCTTTATTTGCATATTTTTCAAAATAATCTAGCCTGAATTCGTATGATAAATGGAAAGCTTGAAATCTGACATAGCAGTCAACAGAACTGATAACTTAGTAATTGTCCCGAAATAATTCCTGCATTTCGCCTATAGTAAAGAGCCATAAATATCTACCTTACGGCTCTTTTCTGTGCGAGTGGTTATGAGTAATTATTCAGAATCAGTTGAAACTCAGATGATCGATTTTTTCTGCTCTCTCAATGAGAGAGATCGCCGACGGTATGCTGCTATTGAAGCAGTAAAGTTGGGTCATGGAGGTATCCAGTACATATCTCAATTACTGGGTTGTCATCGGGAAACTGTCGTCCATGGAATAGCTGAACTTAATTCCGAGAAACCGCTCACTACTAATAGGATTCGTAAGAAAGGGGGGGAAGAAGAAGTCTAACGGTGGTATGTCCAAATCTAGTTGATAACGTGCTTCGTATTCTACACGATCACACTGCAGGTGATCCTATGCGGCAGGCAGTCCGATGGACAAATCTTTCCCGCCGAAATATTTCCCGGCAACTTGAGAAGACAGACACTCCTGCAAGTAAGAATGTCGTTTCCAAGGTGCTTTATGAAGAAGGCTTCCGTCGTCGTAAGCCTCAGAAAAAAAGAACGATGGGGCAGAATAAAGATCGAGACGCACAATTCAGGAATCTTAAAAGATTGAAGCAGGAATATTTGGATTCAGGCAAGCCAATACTTGGCATGGACACCAAGAAGAAGGAGACATTGGGTAATTTCTATCGCGAAGGGGTGATGGATGCTATTGAGCCAACGATTGTCAATGATCACGATTTCCCCAGTCAGGGTAATGGCAAAGTTATACCACATGGGATATACGACTTGAGAAAAAACAAGGCGGTGATTCATTTAAATACCAGTAAAGACACGTCTGAATTTGCTTGCGAGTGCATTGCTCTCTGGTGGCTTGAGCAAGGACAGCAAGACTATCCAGGTGAAGATGAGATATTAATCATGTGTGATGGTGGCGGTAGTAATAGTTCATCGTCGTACCTGTTCAAAGAGGATTTGCAAGCACTCTCCAATCGATTGAATTTAAAAATTCGTAATGCCGAAGTTATTGTCCATGGCCCGGTTGATACTATTAGTGTTTTCCGTGACCACTCAAGTGATTTCAGTGGAAAAACAATATACTTTGATCAATATAATTGTTCATCAATATGGGATATTGAAAAAAAATATCCAGGCATTGAGTATTTAGGAACGGGATTCCCTGGTTCAAGAACGGGGTTGGCCAAAAAGTCAAGAACTGGCGGAATGTTTTTAAAGGAACCCGATATTAACCAATCACAATTTGAAGATATTTTTTTGCGAGATCAGATAAAATTAACAGATAAAACCTTCTTATATTTCTGCAATCGAGATACAGCAATATCCCTGAAATCATCAATCATACTCTTCAGTAATTTAGAGTGCCCCTTTGGTCAAGATATAACTAAGTAGTTGGCCAAATGGAATCGTATATTTCTGGCTAAGTGGACAGTTACTATGCAAGGCGCAACGTAGGGAGCATAGCCTTAGCTATGTGACCGGAGTTGCAACGCAGCAGAGTGACTGGCCACT
>NZ_JAHHPO010000518.1 GCF_024606365.1 Endozoicomonas sp. ONNA2 | reverse complement strand
TCCTCAATTTTCTGCCATCCTCGCTACGGGCGCTATTCTCGGACAGCCTCCCAGGAGGCTGTCCGAGAATCCTGACCCACTTTTCTGGCAAAAAACAGGCATAACTCTGCATTGATAGCCACTGAATCTAATTAAGTACTATGAACGCAGTTACAGTTAGTCAAGTGATATGAATGGTCTCTACCGGTATTTAATACTGCGTAGGCAATATGGTGCAGTACAGGGATGTGGCCAGCATGTCAATTCAGTCTTCTAACATTATTCCTCATAGTCCGGGTGGTGGTAACAAGCCACCGCAAGAGAGGTTTTTTTCTGAGTTAAATCGGCTGGTTCAGGAAATCATTTGTCCTGAGTCCGACACACTGTTGCCTGTTTTACTGACCCAATTAGATACCCATCTGGAAAACATCAAAAACGATCAGGACTTGATGCGCTGGATCGATATCAAAAACCGTTTGAAGCATTCTGCATCTTCCATTAAAAAAAGCTTCATCGATCATTTGACCAGCACAGACAGTGAACAGCCTGCACCCCAGGAAGGTGTTTTAACCCTTGAATTACTCGACAATTCTGAACTTGACCAGCAACTGCTCTGGCGTTCTGCAGCCAATCATTTTGAGAACAGTAACAATGCTGAGCGTATTTGCCGAATCAAACTCAGCCTTGAGAGCAACTACCCTGGGCATGACAGTACGTACCCTGCCACCCCGGAGCGAATCTGCGAAAGTTTTGCCATAGCTTTGGAAAGTCTCGACCCGGATAGTGATATTGAACAACAATTATTTAGCTGGTTTGCCCGCCATCTCAATAAGGCGGCTGATGAACTATGGCTTAAAGTCGACCAGTTGATTATCCATAAAGGGCTGGGGCCCAGACAGTCATCTTCAGTTGGGCGATCGCAAGCAAGCTCAGTCAACGACCCAAGCCACCACTCCATATCTGATTCCCGCCTCTCCGACCGAGCACAACCATCGCCTCAACAAAGTCACTATCCAGACATGGAAAACCCCCAGTTTCTGGATAGCTTTGTTGAGAAGCTGGTATCCCGGCTGAAAGACATGCTTGCAGAAGACGAACTCATCCCTGAGGCCAAGGCCAACAGGGTAAAGACCGTTGATCTGGCCAATGTCCTCAGCTCACTGCAACTGGAGGTTCTTGAGCAGCACGTTTCAATGAGGAACCTGCACAACTCGGTCCTGGATGCTCTAAAATTACAAGGTGTTAACTCAAACCTCTCACGCCATCATGAAGACCTGATCAATATGGTCGGCTGGTTGTTTGAGTACATTCTGGATGATCACAACCTGCCTGATGACGTAAAAAAGACCATTGCATTATTGCAGATCCCGATTTTAAAACAGGCGATTTTGAATGATGCTTTTTTAACTGACACAAAGCATCCAGCTCGACTCCTGTTAAACAACTTGACGTCTGCAGGAATGTTGCACTGCCGGGATCCTGAACCCAGCAACCATGTGCTGCTACTGATTGAGCATACTGTGCGCACCATCATCTCGGACCACAGTGAAAATCCCGATGTATTTCAGGAATGTCTGGATGGATTTCAATACAACCTGAATATCACCCTGCAAACAGAGCCTGAGAGTCCAAAAAACCAGCCTGCCGAACCCCTCGAACAACCAGAAGAGGTTCTGGCAACTGAGCCCGACGATGACCATACCATTGACTTTCAGAGCGATAGTCCCACAAAAGAAGACTCCGAAGAAATTATTCTTTCCAGCGAACTGACTGGATACAATCTGGAAGATTCGCTGGAAGATTCGCTGGAAGATTCGCCCCTGTCTGAGCCCAACCCGAAAGTCACCGAAGACGCTCAGGCGCTTGAACTGGTTATTGATGATCAGGATGAAGTGGCTGATGCCCAGGAGCACCACGCTTCATTTGTCCCGGTCATCATTGATGGACTTCACCCGGGGCAGTGGGTTGAGTTTATTGGCGAAGGCGACTCACATCACCTTCGCTGCAAACTTGCCCGGCTCAGTCAAGACCGTCGTCGATATATTTTTGTCAACAGCTCGGGGATGCGTGTTGCAGAACGTTCTGGAAGCGAACTCAAAAAGGAGATCAAAGACGGTTCTGTCTGCATTCTGGAAGAGAACCCGGTTTTCGACCGGGCTATCCAGGCCGTTCTTAAACGGTTCAAAAAGCATTTGTAGCGCAGTGACGCCCCTTTACAGCAAAAACTGAAAACCGTGAAAACGCAACACCGGTACAGACATTGGTTATTGGACAGACAACCAGGAGGCTGTCCGAGAATAGCGCCCGTAGCGAGGATGGCAGAAAATTGAGGA
>NZ_JAHHPO010000517.1 GCF_024606365.1 Endozoicomonas sp. ONNA2 | reverse complement strand
CGTTGGTAAAAAAGATTGATTAAGAGGATGGTATAAAAATCAGAAAATTCCAGATGTAACTGATCCTTCCCGGAAAAACAGAGATTGGCAGATACACTGTGACTATCTGGTGTTCAAACTTCCAATGCCGGGGGTCAACAATGCCGGGGGTCAATGCTGAACAATTTGGTCGTGCCCTCGGGTTACCGCTGCACGTGGTACAGAAGATTGTTTTCAGAGCTGCGGAAAAAGGAGACACCCAAAGCAACTTCTCGAGTTTATTCGATCAGGCAATCAACTGCTTACCGGGACTCAAGCCGGGACATATTATCCATGCGATGGAGAAAGCAGGCCGTGAGAGCGGCTGTGGCGATAAGGTTAAAGACTGGATAGAACAAGCAAAGAAAGCAGCAGGTTTGCCCTGGTTCAATGAATTTCCTCCCGAAGAATTACCTGAACTCACACCACTTTATGGGCAGGAAGATGACAACTCCACCAGAACTGCCACTTCGCAACCGCTAACCCTGGATTTTTTAAGTCAATTACCATTAAGCCATAACTGGTTTTTGATTGGTTTCGCCATGGGAATGTCCATGAAAGAGTTACGGGACATCGACCAAAGAAGGGAAATATAAGGGACCAGATCAAAGGTGCAACCCGGGGGCTTGTTACCTGTCCGTTAAACTGGCAGAACTCGGTAAGAGGGGCGTGGAAACAGTGCATCTCTTTCAGGTTTTGCACAATTTGAATGATCAGGTGGCACTGCATTATTTTCCGCAGCATCTGTCGGCCACCCCTGAAAAAGCATTGCCAGAAGAAATCGATAAAGCCATTAAACTGGCAAAACTGACAATCGAGATGTTCAACACAGTCGATTCAGAAAAATTGACAACAGTGTTTTCTGGCTATGATCGTTTCGTCCAGATGGAGCAAGACTACTGATACCAATTCCGGGAAAACCGAGACATATGCTCAGTATGGATCTCTGCAGCCATATCACTGACAATTGCCGCCGAATTCCATTACTGCTTGTTCCTTAATGTCTACCCCAAGAGCCGTTATTAATAGATAGGTCTTCCCATATTTCTGCCAACCAAATCCAACAATGGATGGCTAATTCGCAAAAACAATATTGATGCCAATTGATTTCTACTTTTTTGCGATATTACTGAACCTTTTTGCTTTCTGATCGTCAGATTAAATGATAATACTTTCTCCGAGGTAACTCCCAAGCCAGGTACAGCAAAGCAGGAGCAGTTGCCGAGAGCGACTGACAACCTGGTCAGAAAATATGATTTCATTGGGTTAACTACTTAATAATGATAATTTTTGGAAATAGTTTCATGATTCATTCAACCGATACGCCCCCCCCTGTTCCCTTGCTCAAAGAATTGGCAGAACTGAAAATACAAAACCCACCGACTGATTCCTGTACAAGTTCACCTTTTGCCGGGAAGTGCGTCAGCCTTACCCAAGGCAGCTCTGAACCCATTGAGCCGAAACCACCAACATCTGCGGTTGCCATATCTGAGCGGAGCGTTGATTCCGGTTTTGCCTCTGACCCATTGCCTGCCACACAACTCGGTGACATTGTGAACTGGGGGGAATTACACCAGGAAATCAGAGAAAGTCTAACCATAAAAGATTTTATACTGTTCTTTGTTTACCTGGATATACCGTTAAACAAATTAATGGTATTCCTGCAAACACTCAGGGCTAATGCAACAGGGCCTTTTCCACTAATTGAACGCCTTATCATTGAAGAAAACTGCAAGATAACCCACGAACTATTGCTCAAGTTTCTGGCCAATAGCTCAAGACCATCTCTGGTGGCATTGCATTGTGCAACCTCGGGTATTGCCGCTGACCATAGTCAGTTCCTGTCTGACTGGCCTGCCTGTGTACAGGCTGCTGATACTGATGCGGCCCTGAATCACAAGCTGGATATTTTCAAGCTGGACAAATTCTTTAAAAAAGAAAAAACCTGTTTTTTTTATAATATCCCGACGACAACATTAGCTTATGCTGCCGGATACCCGGAATTGATGGATGACCCGAACATTAAACAATGTTCCAAAGCTAAAAACCAAATTGTAAACAAAGTCCTGTTGAAAAAAATCCTGGATAAACACGGTGGAAGCATTACCACTAATGAGATCGTTAAGATCATGAGCAACCCTGAAATTATGCGCATCAACTCTGCATACCAGCTCATTGAATCCCTGAAAGGCAATACTGGCCCTTATTTCCGCAGGGATAACATTGGTAATTGGGATTATCTGCTCAAGAAACTGGCATTCAAACTTTCAGATCCAGGGATGAACCCCGAACATTTTGCCCGAAGCCTTGGGATACCGTTGCATTTAATCCAGAAATTTTTTGAATTAAATTCTGGCAATGGGGTCCTATACCAGTTTGAGGGTCTATTGGAACTAGCAATCCTTTGCTCACCCCGACTCACCCCCGGGCATATTATCCATGCGATGAATGAAGCATGCAAAGCCAGTGGTTGTAACAAAGAGTTAGAAAAGTGGATAGAACAAGATAAAAGATTAGGCCACAGGGCACGTTTACCCGGGCTACAAGAATTCCCTCCTGAAGAGTTACCCAAACCCAAACCACTCTTTTGGCCAGAAGATGACCACTCTGCCAGGATTGCCAGTTCGCAACCGTTGACCCTGGATTCTTTGCGTCACTTACCTTTAAGCCATAACTGGTTTTTGATTGGTGTGACCATGGGGCTGTCAGGTGATGAGCTTGAAAGTATTGGTGCCAAGACGCTCGCGAAAGACGGTTCGTGCGATCACAGCTTGCTGAGCCTTGCCGCTCCGGCATTATCCGGGATACTGGTTAAAAAAGGCTTGGAAACAGGTCATCTTCACCAGGCACTGGAACTTCTGAACGATCAGGCGACACTGCCTTACTTTCCAAAGCATCTGACTGGCCAGCCTGAAAAAGCATTACCCGGGGAGATCGCCAAAGCTTATGAGCAGGGCCAATTAACGGCCCGGATTGTTTCTGCTATCGGACCGAAAAACCTGAGATTTCTCACTAACATGGTCCGCACAAGTGCTACCAGTGGAAATACTTTCAAATCATTGAAAAGGCCATCCGCTGACAATCCAGCTGCTGAATCTGCCCCCCCAATGCGAATAAAAGCAGAGCCTTCCACGGCAGGGCAGCTGCATCAGATGCACGTAAGTTCAGCTATTGTCAAAAATGAGGAGGAATTTCCAGATATTAATTCCCTTTCTGCATCAGACGGGAATACTTCCAAGGCTGGCAGCTCTGAAAAGCCAATTAAGCTAAACGATAGTACATTAAAAGCTACCGCCCTGCCTTCTTCGGTTACTGCAAACAACGTCACCCCGATCCCTGAATCGAGTGTAATATCGAGCGCTGTATGCTCCCGGTTGTCTGAAACACAACTGGACGACACGGTATACTGGGACAAATTGGACACTAAAATCACCCGGGGCTTATCACCCGAGGAGGATCTTCTGATTTGCATATATCTGGGATATCCCGGAGCAGAAATTGCCAACATTGCACAAACCTTACCGCAATTTTCCCGGCATAAGTATTTCTCTGGTCACAGTGGGATAGTCCGGGAAGGACTGAAGATAACCCATGAAAAACTACTGACCATCCTGGCGGGTGTCTCAAGATTCGATCTGGTCAAATCGCACTGTAAAAATTTTGGTATTGTATTTGAGAGTCGGTTCCTGACTCACTGGCTTCCCGATGTAAAGGCTGTTGATGACAATGCTGCGCTGGATTATCCGCTGGATTTCTTCAAGTTGCATCAGATCTTCACAGGAGATGGCTACCTATTAAAAGTCTCGACGGCCAGCATTGCCTTTGCGGCCGGATATCCGGAACTGATGGCGGATCAGGATTTGCAGGCAACCTTAAAAAGTGGTAATGAAGTGTCAACTGCGACCTTGCTAAAAAAAATTCTGGATAAACAAGGGGGCAGCATGACCACAAATGAGCTGGTGAAAATACTAAGCCACCCTGAGATTAACAACATCCGTTGTGCACATCGGCTGATTGAGGCCTTGAAAAGCAATCCAGCACCAATTCCCTTGGCAAAACCACACAAACTGCGTAAACAAAATGAATTTATGACTTCCGAACTTGCCAGGATCCAGATACCTGCTGACGCCCTTGGTGATGCCCTGAGGGTACCATGGCCCATCCGCAGGAGAATTCTCAACCAAACTTCCGTCGATGAAACCACCCAAAACCAATATTCCAATCTACTGCATGCAGCATTTCGTTCTCAGCCCGAGCTAACGCCAGAACATATCTTGTATGCCCTGCGTAAAGCTGCCGGATCTGATCGCCTGATAAAAGAGCTGGAAAAACTCATTGCCGATAACCATAAATCATTGTCGTTATTTCAGAAATTAAACCCTGAGCCGTCCACAGTCGAACCAATCTATCGCCAGGATGATGACAACGCTGCCGCCATGGCTGGTTCAAAACCGCTGACCCCGGATTTTTTGCGCCGTTTGTCATTAAGCCATAACTGGTTTTCCATTGGTTTTGCCATGGGATTGTCCGTGGATGAATTACGGGATATCCACCAAAAGACCAGCCATACATACCAAAACAACCAGACAAAAAGGGATACCCTCGCGGCCTGTTACCTGTCCGCTAAACTGGCAGAGCTGGGTAAGAAGGGCGTGGAAACCGGGCATCTCTTTCAGGCATTACAGAATTTGGATGATCAGGTGACGCTGGATTATTTTCCGGAGGAGCATCTGCCTGAAAAAGCATTACCAATGGACATCGCTAATGCTATTGAACAGGCGAAATCAACACTACAGTTCCTCAACACAGTGGATCCAAAAGAGTTGAAAAAAATTCTGTCTGGTTATGATCGTTACGCTCAGATGAAACGATAGTTCTGATATATGAATCAGCAGTGTCAACGATCAGAGAACACCCTTGGGATAAGAACCAAGCACCCGAAGGTCATTAGCACGCTCACCCAGCTTCTCCAGCACCTTGCCAACAACAGGGTCATCCTGATGACCTTCAAAATCCACAAAGAACACATAGTTCCAGATTCCTGTTCTCGATGGACGGGTCTCAACCCGTGTCAGGTCGATGTTGTGAACATGGAAAGGCTCAAGAATCGCATGGAGCGCTCCCGGCTGGTTGCGCATACTGATGACCACTGACGTCTTGTCATCACCACTGGGTGGAACTGGCTGATTGCCAATGATCAAAAACCGGGTTGAGTTATCCGGGCGGTCTTCAATTTTCTCGACAATCTTTTCCAGACCATACATTTCTGCGGCCATATCACCAGCAATAGCCGCCGAATTCCACTCCCCCTTGACCCGCTTTGCTGCGTCTGCATTGGAGCTTACTGCTACCCGCTCTGCCATCGGCCAGTGAGAGTCCAGCCATTTGCGGCACTGGGCAAATGACTGGGCATGGGAGTAGATACGGGTAATATGGTCACGGCGGGTGTTTTCTGAAATCATCATATGCTGATGAATGCGCAGCACCACTTCACCACAGATCTTTAGTGACGAGTCCATAAAGCTGTCCAGGGTATGGCTGACAACCCCTTCTGTGGAGTTTTCCACCGGCACCACACCATAGTTGACCGCACCAGCAGCCACTTCCCGGAATACCTCATCAATGGCCATCATGGGCACACAAACCGCAGAGTGTCCAAAGTGCTTCAGGGAAGCCTGCTGGGTAAATGTGCCCTCAGGCCCCAGAAAAGCCACCTTGACCGGATCTTCCAACGCCAGGCAAGCGGACATGATTTCACGAAACAGACGGGCCATCTCTTCGTCATTCAAAGGCCCGTCATTTTTCTTCATGATCTTACGTAGCACCTGGGCTTCGCGTTCAGGGCGATAAAACACTGCGGAGGGGTCAGCTTCTGTTTTTACACGGGCCACTTCCTGGGCACATCGCGCACGCTCGCTGATCAGATCAAGGATTTGCTGATCCAGCGAATCAATTTGAGTTCGCAACTGCCCCAACTTTTCTTCTGCCATTATCCATACCGCCGTTCAAATTCTTTCATGAAGTCAATAAGAGCATCCACATGCGACTCTGGCACTGCATTATAGATACTTGCCCGCATACCACCTACGGCCTTGTGCCCTTTCAGATAGCGAAAGCCTTCCTGTTCAGACTCGGCCAGGAACGTTGCAATCAGTTCTGGCCTGGTCAGCGTAAAAGGTACATTCATGCGGGAGCGCCACTGTGGTTCCACCGAATTCTGATAAAAGCCGGAACCATCAATCTGAGCGTACAGCTTGGTGGCCTTACGCTCATTGAGCGCATTAATCCCTGCCAGCCCACCCTGTTTTTTCAGCCATTTAAAGACCAGACCGGCAAGATACCAGGCGAAGGTTGGCGGCGTGTTATACATGGAATCATTGTCGGCCTGCAGCTTATAGTCCAGCACCGCAGGACACAGCAGTGAACCGCACTCCAACAGATCATCACGAACAATCACCACGGTAAGGCCTGCCGGGCCAATATTCTTCTGGGCCCCGGCATAAATAACGCCAAACTTGCTGACATCAATCGGGCCAGACAAAATATTGGAGGACATATCGGCAACCAGTGGCACATCAGCCGTCTCCGGGATAAATGAAAACTCAAGGCCACCGATGGTCTCATTGGGCGTGTAGTGCAAATAAGCGGCGTCTTTACTTACCCGCCACTGGTCTACGCCAGGCATGGCATGAAAGGCCCTGTCCTTGCCATCAGCGACAATATTCACATCCAGGTAGCGCTGGGCTTCCTTGATGGCCGACTGGGCCCAGTGGCCACTGTTGACGTAGTCAGCCGAAGTCCTGTCACCTTTAAGGTTCAATGGCACCGCCGCAAACTGTCCCCGTGCTCCTCCCTGCAGAAAAAGCACCTTAAAGTTATCAGGGATCTTCAACAGGTCACGCAGGTCTTGTTCGGCCTCATGGGCAACCGCGAGAAACGCCTTGCCACGGTGACTCACTTCCATCACCGAAGCGCCCACATCCTGCCAGTTCATCATCTCATCACGGGCCTGCTGAAGCACATCATAGGGAATCGGTGCAGGTCCGGCTGAAAAGTTATAAACCCGATTGTCCAACTGCGCCAGAACATCGTTTACATCATCTGTTACACAAGGCTTCACAATCACTCCCTAACCACTCAACGGCGGTTTACCCTGGTGATTACCGACAAACTCTCTAAGACAAACTCTCTAAATGACTGATTAAAAATGCCAGCCCTGGGCTGGCGTTTTTTCAAACTATGAGGATTCTACCGTTCCTTCACTGGCATCCTGCCCTTCAGGCTCAGAAGCATCGACAACCTCTGGTTCCTCAACACGGGCAACACCCACCAGCTTTTCACCTTCAGAGACACGGATCAGCGTCACACCCTGGGTATTGCGGCTCAGCGAAGAGACGCCATCGACCCCGGTTCTCACCAGTGTACCCTGGTCAGAAATCAGCATGATTTGCTCACCGCTCTTCACCTGGATAGCGCCCACGATTTCACCGTTACGCTCAGTGCACTGCATGGAGATAACGCCCTGACCACCACGACTGGTGAGCCGGAACTCATCGACGATAGTTCGCTTGCCGTACCCTTTGGCACTGGCAGTCAAAATCTGGGTATCCTTCTCCGGAATAATCAGGGAGATAATCCGCTGATCTTCAGGCAGCTTCATGCCCCGTACACCCCGGGCAGTCCGACTGACGGCACGAACATCGGTCTCCTCAAAGCGAACCGCCTTGCCACCATTAGACAGCAGCATCACCTGCTTGTCTCCGGTGGTAATTTCAGCCCCCACCAGGGTATCCCCTTCATCCAGCCCCAGGGCGATCAGACCGGAAGTACGTGGACGGGCAAACTGCTCCAGGGGGGTCTTCTTGACCGTACCATTGAGCGTCGCCATAAAGACGAAATGGCCTTCGGTAAATTCGTCTACCGGCAACATGGCGGTGATTTTCTCATCCTGCTCCAGGGGCAGAATATTGACGATCGGCCGACCACGGGAGGTTCTGCCAGCCTGCGGAATTTGATAGACCTTCAACCAATAGACCTTACCCTTGCTGGAGAAGCAGAGGATCTGGGTATGGGTGTTAGCCACCAGCATGTGCTCGACGTAATCCTCTTCCTTTACCGAAGCCGCTGATTTGCCGCGGCCACCACGACGTTGTGCCTGGTAGGTATCCAGGGGCGTGGTCTTGGCATAGCCACCGTGGGACAGGGTGACTACCATGTCCTCTTCATCGATCAGGTCCTCGACGGTCAGGTCACGGCGGGAGCTGGTGATTTCGGTGCGGCGTTCATCACCAAACCCATCCCGTACCTGCTCCAGCTCTTCCCTGATCACGGCACGCAGCTTCATTGGGTCACAGAGGATCAGAATCAGTTCAGCAATTTTTCCCAGCAGCTCCCGGTACTCAGCAAGCAGCTTCTCATGCTCAAGGCCAGTCAGTCGGTGCAGTCGCATGTCCAGAATGGCCTGGGCCTGGGCTGGCGACAAGTAATAAAGCCCATCCCTGAGACCGAAAGCCTCAGGCAGGTCATCAGGGCGACAGGCATCGGCACCGGCTCGCTCGGCCATTTCCATCATATGACCCGGGTTCCAACCCTTGGCGATCAGCTTTTCTTTCGCTTCCACCGGTGTCGGTGAGTCCTTGATCAACTGAATGACCGGATCGATATTGGACAGGGCAACCGCCATGCCTTCCAGAATATGGCCACGCTCGCGGGCCTTTCTCAGCTCATAGACGGTGCGGCGGGTGACCACTTCACGGCGGTGGCGGATAAAGGCTTCCAGAAACTCTTTCAGGTTGAGCAGCCTGGGCTGGCCATCCACCAGGGCCACCAGGTTGATGCCAAAAACGGACTCAAGCTGGGTCTGGGCATACAGGTTATTGAGCACCACCTCGGCATTTTCACCCCGGCGAAGCTCGATCACCACCCGCAGGCCGTCTTTGTCAGACTCATCACGCAGCTCGGAAATACCCTCAATCTTGCGCTCTTTTACCAGCTCGGCAATCTTCTCAATAAGGCGTGCCTTGTTCAGCTGATAAGGGATCTCGGTAACGATAATGGTGCTTTTGTTTTTCTTTTCATCGTGCTCGATATCGGCCCTGGCACGAATGTAAATGCGACCACGACCGGAGCGGTAAGCCTGAAGGATACCGGCCCGGCCATTGATAATCGCCGCGGTAGGGAAGTCAGGCCCCGGGATGTACTCCATCAGGTCATCAACCGTCAGTGCTTCATTGTCCAGAAGCGCCAGGCAGCCATTGACCACCTCGGTCATATTGTGTGGTGGGATATTGGTGGCCATGCCCACCGCGATACCGGCGGAGCCATTCACCAGCAGGTTAGGGACACGGGTGGGTAAAACGGCAGGAATCTGCTCTGTGCCATCGTAGTTAGGCACATAGTCTACGGTTTCCTTGTCGAGATCCGCCAGCAGCTGATGGGCGATCTTGTCCATCCGGATTTCCGTATAACGCATCGCTGCAGCAGAATCACCGTCAATGGAGCCGAAGTTACCCTGGCCATCCACCAGCATGTAGCGCAGGGAAAATGGCTGCGCCATCCGGACAATGGTGTCATAGACCGCAGAGTCACCATGAGGGTGGTATTTACCAATCACATCCCCGACCACACGGGCAGATTTTTTATAAGGCTTGTTCCAATCGTTGCCCAGTTCGCTCATGGCGAACAGTACGCGCCGGTGTACGGGCTTGAGCCCGTCACGCACATCGGGCAGGGCACGGCCAACGATGACACTCATGGCGTAGTCCAGATAGGACTGCTTGAGTTCATCTTCAATATTTACCGGGAGAATCTCTTTGGCAATTTCAGTCATGGAAACCCAGTCGTCCTTTTGCTTACGGCCAACAGATAGCGGTCAGCACTCATTCCGGTTCTGTGGACCAGGACATTGATAAAAAGGTCTTATCCAAACAGAAAAAAATGCTCTTTCCCAGAGCATCCCAATGGAATGATCGCCCAAGGTAATTGATTTTCAAAGCCCCGATGTTACCACAATCCATGTCTTATTCGCGAGATACATCAACCACTTTGGGAATATGTTTTTTGGCGATCCATCAATGGCACAGGTCGGATGTCCGCTTTCAGGAAAAACGTCAAAAAAGTGCCAACCGGGTAAACCTGTGCTTTTTCCTGAACCGGTCTAGATTTGAAGTAAGCACTGATGCTTGATAGTTAAACTCAACAAAGGATTGTTACCATGGAATTATCACCTAGACATCTCGAAGCAGTAGGTCTTAACCCAGAGGACTATAAGCATGTTCTTTGGAAAGGGAAAGGGGAAGGGTATTTAGACTATGCATGCTCTTTGCCACACGAAGTAAAGATTGCATGTTTTAATGGATTTAGGTCTGCCAAAGACAGAGAAGTGTTGAAGAACTATGTCAATTTACTATCTGATGCATATAACGAAGGTACAAAAATAGACGAGAATCAAAAAAGAAAACTTGCCAAGCGTGCTCTTGAGAAGGCTGAGGCGGTAAGTAACAAAACAAAACCAACTAAAACAGCGCCTGCTGAAAAAAATGAGCCTGCTGTTGTGGCAACCAAACCGGGCAAACCCGGAAAGCTGGACCCCAATCGTCTCAAACCCTTCGAAAATTAACAGTGTTGACTATTGACAGCCAAACTTCTCAATAACGAAACTTCCAGAGGCTGTTCTTGAAGGTTCAGCCTTATCTCTTCCTGATCACATTAACCTCAATACTGAAGTTCAATTTTTCAATCCCGGACAACTCCATCACTCAACACTGTGGTCGGCTGCAGGATTAACGGTATAATCCCCGACTATGACAGCCCTGACTGCCTCAATCACACTGCTTTGACGGACCAGAACCCATGCCCGACATGCGCTCAGCCCAAAATGTGGACCTCGGAGAAATCGCCAAGTTTGAAGAACTGGCCAGCCGCTGGTGGGACCCGGACAGCGAATTCAGGCCGCTCCATGAGATCAACCCACTGCGCCTGAATTATATTGATGAACGTGTCGGGCTGGCCGGCAAACAGGTGGTGGATATTGGCTGCGGCGGCGGCATCCTGAGTGAGTCCATGGCGCAACGGGGTGCCCGGGTCACCGGCATTGATATGGGCGCCCCCCCCCTGTCTGTTGCCCGCCTGCACAGCATGGAAAGTGGCGTTGAGGTCAACTATCGCCGAATCACCGCTGAGGAGCTGGCTGAAGAGATGCCCGGCCAGTTTGATGTAGTGACC
>NZ_JAHHPO010000047.1 GCF_024606365.1 Endozoicomonas sp. ONNA2 | reverse complement strand
ACCACGAAGCACACGAAGAGCACAAAGGAAAAGAAAAGCTCTTCTTTGTGCTCTTAGTATGCTTTGTGGTTCCAATTCAAGACCCGCAACAACTGGAGACCCGCCTGCACTCGATGGCAGAAGCTAAATAAAGAATGGACAATAGTCCTACCAAGAAGAATTCCTTAATGTCTACCCTAAGTACCGAGGCTAACCTGCTCGCTCTTGAGTCGGCATATTGATCATTTTTATGTCCTGGCAACAATTGCCGCCACAAAGTAGTTTTGGTTTACAGTTTAACCCCCATATCTCTTAAATAATTCTCTGATTTGCAACAGCCTTTCATCTGTCAAAGTAAAGTTTTCAGCAAGGTCTTCAAGAAAGCATCGACTTTGATTAGAAACTGAAATTTTTTCCTTTGGGTCTGCATCATTCTCAAGTAACAACTCAATGATCTCAATAGGAATGACAGGGTTAACACATGCTGCCATTAAGGGTGTTACATTATCACGACAACGTAATTCACCAAAATTACAGTGGATGCTTTGTGGACTTAGCTTAACCATAGATTTAATATCTTGTTCAATTTCTTCAGTATATTCATCGAACGTGCTTCTGGCATGGGGTAACGAGCAACCAGTAAAAAGCGCATCCAAAAGCATAGGACACCCTTTGGGTTCATGTAATAAATAAGGTGGTTGTCTGTACGCTGGATTTTCATATTCCTGTTGGTAACGGCTGTATTTATTCATTAACTCTACAATTTGTTTAGGGTAATCCTTTATAGTTTCACAGATATCACGACACTTGATTGGAATCATTGATTTTTGCTGACAAATTTCTCTTAATTCCATATTCGTAGAAGCAAAATTACAAATATCCCTTCCCCACGCTTTCGCTGTTTTTTTTGTCAGTACCAAAGGAGGTGAAAAATATTGTTTTATAACTTTAGTTTTTAACTCTACTGGCAAATTTGAAAACGTCATAATAATTGCTTCCTCAACTAATACAAATCGGGGCCAGCTATTCCCCCCTGCGCTTCCATTGAGCAAATATGTGCAAATATCTTTTCTTGTCAGTATAAACGTGAGTTGTCATTTATAATTAAAGACCTGAACTCGATTTATTCATCTGCCTTCCAGTACCGGGATTGACATTTTAGTGAAATCTGACGTCAAAGGACTGATCAGATCTTCAGGAACAACGATATGCCGTCAAGTTCAATACCAGTTTAAGAACCTTAATCATCCTGGCTTGGTCGCCGCTATGAGCCGGGAGCTAAACATAGCCGAATATTTCGATGCACGCAATGTCACCATTGGACAGGCTGTGGTCGCAATGATCATCAATGGGGTAGGATGCTGTCCAACACAGAATAAGATATGAACAAGCAGAGCCGTCTATTCTTAAACCAGAAAAAAAGACCTGCCAGAACCCAACGGCGAGATGGGTGTTTTTCTGTTTTCAAGGGGTTAGTGTATTAACGGTCAATA
>NZ_JAHHPO010000516.1 GCF_024606365.1 Endozoicomonas sp. ONNA2 | reverse complement strand
ATCCTCGCTACGGGCGCTATTCTCGGACAGCCTCCTGGATATTGTTAACCATCAGATAGCGGGCCCGGCACAGGGGCCCGATGCCAATCAGTAAAGGACACGGCAACGGATGGTGCCGTCAATCTCTCTTATTTTCTGCATGGCCATATCACTATGTTTGGCATCAACATCGATAACCACGTAACCGACAGACTCATTGGTCTGCAGGTACTGACCGCTGATGTTAATATGGTTTTCAGACAGTATCTGGTTAATCTGGCCGAGGATACCGGGAATATTCCGGTGGATATGCAGCAGGCGGTGCTTGCCAGGGTGAGCAGGCAGGGCTACTTCCGGAAAATTTACAGACGACAATGTAGTGCCAATATCGCTGTACATAACGAACTTTTCCGCAACCTCCCGGCCAATATTTTCCTGTGCTTCCTGGGTGCTGCCGCCAATATGGGGGGTCAGGATAACATTCTTCATGCCACGCAGTGGGCTGATGAATTCATCACCGTTACCCCTTGGTTCTTCCGGGAATACGTCAATGGCTGCACCCAGCAGCTTGCCGTTCTTCAGATACTCAGCCAGCGCTTCGATAACCACCACAGAGCCACGGGAGGCATTGATCAGAATACTGTTGTCCTTCATGGCGGCAAACTGTGCCTCACCGAACATCCACTGGGTATCCCGGGTTTCGGGCACATGCAGACTGACAATGTCGCACATGCCTAGCAGGGTATTCAGGTCACTGACCTGGGTAGCATTGCCCATGGAAAGCCTGGTCACCACATCATAGAAATAGACTTCCATGCCCAGGGACTCCGCCATAATGCCAAGCTGGCTGCCGATATTGCCGTAGCCAATGATACCCAGCTTTTTGCCCCGGATTTCATGGGAGTTCGCGGCTGTTTTCTGCCAGCCTCCCTGGTGTGCCAGGGCATTCTTTTCCGGGATGCCACGCAGCAGCAGGATGGCTTCAGCCAGAACCAGCTCAGCTACTGAGCGAGTGTTTGAATATGGCGCGTTGAAAACAGGAATCCCCCGTCGTGTAGCTGCAGGCAACTCCACCTGATTGGTGCCAATGCAGAAACAGCCAACCGCACAGAGCTTTTTGGCCGCCGCAAAAATCTCATCGGTCAGTTGTGTCCGGGAGCGGATGCCCACAAAACGTGCATCAGCAATACGCTCCTTAAGCTCTTCAGGCGGCAGTGACGTAGTGACATAGTCGATATTGGTATAGCCCGACGCTTTCAGGATCTCGACAGCAGAGGGATGGACACCTTCTAACAGGAGAAAACGAATCTTGCTCTTATCCAGCGATATTTCCGGCATATTAGTCTCTTGGTTGGCTGTTATTTATCCGTCCACGTTTTCAATTCGCATCACAGGATGTTCCTGGCTGCGGCAGGCGGCACATCATAGCATAGGCTGTGTGTCATGGTACTGACTAAAAGGCCGTGAACGGGTAAGTCAGTCCGCTTCACGTCAGTGAAACCGACCTGATGTATTGGCTTGCAGGCTGTGCAGGAGTTGTCTGGAAATAACTTCCCTATTTTCATGGCCTGACTGAGCTTGTCGAAGTTCGGTGGCACGACCCTTTGACAAGCTCAGGGTGAACG
>NZ_JAHHPO010000515.1 GCF_024606365.1 Endozoicomonas sp. ONNA2 | reverse complement strand
AGTAACTGTCCACTTAGCCAGAAATATACGATTCCATTTGGCCAACTACTTATATGAATTACCTTGGTATTACCCCCTTCAGTCAGGATTCTCATATTGTCCAGGCATTTACCTGCGCCGGAGCGTGGTATGGCCTGTGTTGCAGTAGTGCCCTCGAAGCTCCATTACTGACTCTATCAGAAGAGGCAATAGAAATGGAAAGACGCGGGCACTGGGGCCGCAATTATGAACCTCCTCCTCGCCTGGTTCCTCCTGATGCTATGAAGCGAATCAAGTCTGGCTCAGGCTCGGTCATGCTCGGTGCCGGTGTCGGATATCTGGTGGGAAAAACGCTGGGCTATACGGCAAAAGCCGTCTTTTCCGGTGCCAGAATGGCGGCTGAATGCCTTGGATCGATAGCCACTGGTCGCTGAACAGGTAGTCAACCCCCCTGTTTGCGTACAAAACACCTAACATGGTTTCAATGAGTTTGACGGGTTGTCGTGCCTCCGCACTCCGTTCGTCCTGAGGCCTGTCGAAGGGCAGTCTATTCTCGGTCAGCCTCCTGGGCAGTGGATTAGCAGTGCACGCGCTGAAAATACTTTTATTACCTGCCAGCAGGAACTTTTTCCTGGCTTGAGCATCTACATGGTCGCCTTACGTAAAACGTCACGTTCTTATATCTGAGAGGGACTTAACAATGGATATCAACTCTGGTACAGGTTCAACGAACAACATTATTGTTCCTGCCTCAGTAATGAAGGATTCTCTGGCGTTGGCTGGCACCATGACAGGGCTGGCTTTCGGCCTTCATACAGCCCGCTTCGCGGTCGACGACAATTTTCTGAATTGCGCCTTATATACGGGCGCTTATGGCTTTGCGGGAAACCTCCTCGGGCAAGGGGTCTATCACGGTTGTACCGCCTTCTGGCATGCTTCTGTGAAAATTCGTGATACCGTATCCACGTATATGGATAACCTTGGTATCACTCCCTACATTCAGCAGGATTCTCATATTGTCCAGGCGTGTACCTATGCAGGAGCGCTCTGTGGTCTGGGTTTCAGTAGTGCCATCACAAGTCCATTAATGGTACTGGGGCCACCAGAAAAACAAGCGTCCATACGTGCGAATCATTCTGGTGCTTTGAACCGAATTCTGTCTGGCACAGGCTCGGTCGTGGTTGGTGGAGGTGTCGGGTACCTGGTGGGAAAAGCGCTGGACTATACAGCAAAAGCAGCCTTTTCCGGTGCCGGAATGGCTGCAGAACGCCTTGGTTTGACAACCACTGTGGGCGAGAGCCCTGACGAACTGTAAGCACGAGCTCTCACGAAAATACCCGGAATAATCCCAGCTGAGTTAACTGGCGCAACGCCTGATATAGCAGATCACCAGACAGAACCAAAGGATCAGAGTGCTTCTGCAGTGGGTAATGAAGCTGTTACGATTCAATCCTGTAGAACCGGTTTTGCGACAACTCCGGTACACTCAGCCCGCTATGCCCGGATGCTGTCCCGACTGGCATATGACCAGATTCATAAGACACTGGTCAGTCGTGCTTACCGTGAAGGCGTGGATACGGCCAGAGTCAACCCGGCTTACACGTCGGTAATAGGCCGAACAAAATTCAGTGGCCAATATGG
>NZ_JAHHPO010000514.1 GCF_024606365.1 Endozoicomonas sp. ONNA2 | reverse complement strand
ATGGATGCAGTCGCCAGAGCAACGCAGGAGCAGTTGCCGCGTAGGGCAGTCTATTTTCGGACAGCCTCCTGGATTGATTCACCCCGTGAGTCAATCTCTCATAACGTTATATCAACGATGGATGCTGCTGTATGAATCCAAAAGAACAGGACTACGTTCTTGACTTGATAGAACGCCTGAAACCCTATCTACCCATGACGGCGACTCCCGGTAAAGCACTGCTTACCACTTTGCGTTTGGACGACAAGACGACTGTTAAGCTCAAAAAAGACACCCGGCTAAAAGTGGTTGATGCTCACTATCTGGGTGTTGAAGGCGGTCTGGCCCTTGCCTGTAAGCCACCCGCGAAAGTGAGCGAGAATATGATGGTCAATTCCATTACCCACCTGAAGCTGGACGCGAAGCACCCTTTTTACAAAGAGCTGCGGGCCTATCAACTTGCCCGGATTGCCTGGCTGGCGGAAGGTCATCGGCAGGATGGGGTGATTTCCCAGATTTGATTGACTGCTTTTAGGACTGGTCATGGATGACAGCCTGCCAGAGTGATACGGCCGGAACTCAACACACTGTTGGATTCACAGGGCAGCTTGGGCGCAAACCTCAGAAGCGAAACCGGGGGGCGGGTCTTGAATCTTGAACGAGTTCAAGATTAAAAACCTGCCTCTAAATTCTTGGCCTAAAATTTTTAACCCACTTTTTCAGTTTTCTGATGCAGAACTATTCGCACTGTTTTTAATCGAGATCTGGTCGTTTAACGTCCAAAAATCGTAAATAACACCAGGGCCAAGAAAACCAATGGTAAACAGATACAAAATCCCGGATATCCATTTACCCGGGTACATACGATGGGCACCGAATACACCCGGGAATGCCAGCAAGATCCATGTAACAGAGTAATCATACTGGCCACTATGGAAACGAAAATCCGCTTCCCGATCCATGGCCGGGATAAGGGAAAGATCGATCAGCCAGTCTATGCCCAAGAGACCGAGGGTGAACAACCAGATAGCCCCTTTTTGGATTGGCTTTGTCATTTTTTGATGTATCAGCACCTCTATCATCAGTGGAGTGGCCAGTTGAGTCACCGCTTTTGCAAGTTTTTTGATAACCATCAGACGATGGT